>DAHVKW010000200.1 GCA_027320695.1 Actinomycetota bacterium
GTATCCCGCTATGACCCGCACCTGCCGTTGCAATAAAAAGGCGGTGACGGCTACCTTAACGGCGTGCCCCGACGTCTTACGATCAACCATACCCTGAATCATGGACGTCGTATAGAGCGGATCAGTCGCGTAGCCTGTTGTATAGGGCGAGACAACATCCCCGTTACCAAAGGCGCCCGGATGAGCGGGGAGATCGTTGTAACCGACGGTCAGCAGGTCGGGGCCGTGCTTGATCCCGACGATCGCGCCGTACACGGTGGCGTCCACGTGGCCGAGCTCCTGCGCCCCCGATCCGGTCTCGCGCACATACTGTGCGCCCACTAAAGGCGCGAGGCCGTGAGCCCCGGCGAAGGTATAACTTCCCTCGACATAGGCCATCTTCGCCAGATTGAAAAACTGGTAGCCCCACGCCGTTGCCGTGAGGCCTTCGACATGATAGCTCGCTCCTACCGCGGCGGCGCCGGGCTCCGTGTCGCCTGGTAGACCACCGGTACCGCCCACGTTTACGGAACCTGCCGCGTTATAAAGATCGGTATTCGAAAAGCCATCCGAGGTCCGACTCTTATAGCGGGTGATGCGTAGCGCTGACA
>DAHVKW010000201.1 GCA_027320695.1 Actinomycetota bacterium
CTCCCCCACTGGTGGAGCCCTGGCCAAAAACACGGAGCGGGTTCAGGATCGTTCATCGTCCTGAGCCCCTCGACTCAATCGTCTATGCGGCCCTAGCCAAGACTATCGCTTCGAGCGTAGAAACTGCTCGGGCGAGCCCCGAAGTCGCGTGCTCCTACAGAATCTCGGAGAGTGACAGGAGCTTCTTTGCCGATGGCTCTGGCTTCAATGTTTATCGTGAACGATGTGAAAACCTGTCTGCCGACTTTCAATTTGTTCTTTCGGCTGACATCTCGGATTTCTACAACAAAATTTATCTTCACCGCCTCCAGAACGCAATTCAAACCGCCACCGACGCCCCCCCGGGAATATCGCGCCGAATCGAGTATTTCCTGACAGATCTCAATACGCGGGCGTCACAGGGAATTCCAGTTGGTCCAGCCGCAAGCATCATCATGGCGGAGGCCACACTGATCGACGTCGATCAGTTCATCTATGCCAGTGGGTTCGAGCATGTTCGATATGTAGATGACTGAGATGGACCCCAACCCCTGGACAGAATCTCCCGATCCTTAGGTGGATTATCTGCCGGGTTGGTCAAGCGGCTAG
>DAHVKW010000202.1 GCA_027320695.1 Actinomycetota bacterium
TTCCGCTCCTCACGCAGCCTTACGTACCCTCGATTCGTTTATCGTGCGTTGGGCTCAACGGAAATACAAGAAACTCCGAACGCACAAGATGCGGGCCTGGGATTGGTTGCGGTGTCTTAAAACACGGCGACCGGACCTGTTTGCGCATTGGCGACTCGGGACGACGGTTGGATGATAGGAGCTGTATAAGTCGAGAGGCTCACGTACAGTTCTGGGAGGGCCTGGCGGTGCGATTCCGCTCGGCTACTCGACTATCTCAAGGCCTATGTATCGATACCTGAAGCACGGGCCTCTCACTTGCAAAATACTGCCATTTCACTAATCATGAGAGGCCTCATCAAGCACTGGATCGACGGACACCGTGGGAGGCTTACACCACAGCGTCCTGGGATTGCGTATTCCGATGAAGATGACCGCCGATTCCGGCGGATGGTGACCGCGGATTCCGGTCGAAGGTGACCGATCAATCCGGGCGAAGATGACCGGCCAGAGAGCCGGTCGCGCTGAATGAGTTTTTACACTACATAATCACAGACCGTCAATGGTCTTGGCCCCCTGTGTGTGGGTGTTAGGGAGATCAGG
>DAHVKW010000203.1 GCA_027320695.1 Actinomycetota bacterium
TAGCCGCTTGACCAACCCGGCAGATAATCCACCTAAGGATCGGGAGATTCTGTCCAGGGGTTGGGGTCCATCTCACTGCATCTAGCTTGGCTATAAGCCTTTTGAGGGATGCTGTCAATGATCCACGACAATGGACCCGACAGCGCCTCTCGCCATCCTGTCGGCTGATCTTGTCCCACAGTTTTGCAAGACGCCGGGAAGGGGCTCGCGAACCTATGCGCACGCCGATCACCGGACGGGGATTCTGCGGCGCCACCCTGACGCGCATTCGGGCACGGATCCACGGTGCCCCCACCGACGCGTACGGCCTTGTCGCGCAAGGTCTGCAAGTGACCCCTGATTGCCTCGGCAAGGACACAAGGGCGCCCCCACGACCTAAGCTCACGGTTCCCCGCCCCGAGGGCGGCCTCACCGGGCGCACGGCCGGCAATGTCGGCCAATCACGTTTCCAGCCGGCACAACAACACCCGCGCCGTATAGTCATCGCGACCACGGGTGAGTGAGATGGACCCCAACCCCTGGACAGAATCTCCCGATCCTTAGGTGGATTATCTGCCGGGTTGGTCAAGCGGCTAGA
>DAHVKW010000204.1 GCA_027320695.1 Actinomycetota bacterium
TCTAGCCGCTTGACCAACCCGGCAGATAATCCACCTAAGGATCGGGAGATTCTGTCCAGGGGTTGGGGTCCATCTCATGCTCGGCTGGGCGAAGCGGCTTGGTTGTAGCGAGGCAAGCGCGTGGTTTGTACTCACTGCCAAGAATGGCAATTTCGCCACCTTTTACGACAGGCACGGATTCGAGGTGGTCCAAGAAGGCGACACAACGTCGTACCGCCATGCGCTCGATCGGATTGGCCTCCTGCCTGACCATTTGCGCATCGTCGCAACCTACCAGGAGCAGTACACATGCTTGACGAACTGATTTTTCTCGACATGGTGAACGAGCACATGGGCACCGATCTGAGCACAGCCGATCTGGATCGACCGTTGGTTAACATCGATGACTGGGACTCGCTGAACGCCGTGCGGATGATGACGCAGTTAGAGCGCTCATTCGGCATACGGGTGCCAATCGCGCGTTTCATCGAAGCAACCAGCCTGCGCCAGATCTATGCTCTGATCGGCTCGATAGTACCGGCATGAGCGACGCTTACACCTTTCCGCGCGAGCGCCGCCACACGCT
>DAHVKW010000205.1 GCA_027320695.1 Actinomycetota bacterium
TTGGGGCTTGCCCCATGGCGTGTGTGTTGGCGGTCTGCGCGGCCGCGGCCGGTGGTAAGACCCACGTCGATCCAGTTGGCAGCGAGATAGCAATGTCCCGTAAAACGGGTCGGATCGACGAGGGTCTCGGCCAGGAGGGGCTTAACGCCGTAGGCGGCCGTCCAATCGATGGTGACGGTGCGTAACGCGAGCGCCAGCACGTGGCTCGCGAGGTTGGGAACCCGCACGTGGGGCAAGATCAGGAAGCGGGAGTTACAGATAATCTGCTGGAGGCACCGGGCCCGGGTGGCATCGTCCCAGCCGATCCACTGATCGCGTCCCTTAAGGCGCCAGGCGGGCGAAGAGAACTGCAGGCAGCCCAGGACCGTGGGGCTTTTGGATGTGGCCTGGATCAGGTAGCGGAGATGGGCACCAAAGGGCACGCGATGGCCGAGGGGATGATGGCGCTCGATCAACGTGCGCCAGAGCGTCCGGTCTGCGGGTGAGAGATGGACCCCAACCCCTGGACAGAATCTCCCGATCCTTAGGTGGATTATCTGCCGGGTTGGTCAAGCGGCTA
>DAHVKW010000206.1 GCA_027320695.1 Actinomycetota bacterium
TAGCCGCTTGACCAACCCGGCAGATAATCCACCTAAGGATCGGGAGATTCTGTCCAGGGGTTGGGGTCCATCTCAGTATCCGACCATGCTGGGGCTGGGCTTTTACGGCGGCTTCATGCAGCTTGGTATCGGCTTCCTCTTCATCTTTACCCTGCGCCATTTGCTCACCAAGAATCTCGCGCACGTCAATGCCTATAAAACTCTCATTATCGCGGTGTACACGTTGCCTGCCACCCTTATCTTCGCCTGGATGGGGCAAATCCACTGGGGCTCGGCTTGATCATCGCCGCTGGCGGTATGGTCGGGGCGCGGTGGGCTACCGGGCTTACGATGAGCCGGCGTGGAGAGCTGTGGGTGAAGGTGATGATGGCGATCACCGTACTGCTGATGGCGGCCAAGCTCTGGGAGTAAGGCGGATCGATCCTCGATGGGGGGCATCTGTGTTGGGGCGGGCGGGCTTTGCGCGATCGAAGGACGCCGGGACGCGCCGCCGATAGCGGCCGTTCGGGGCCGGAAGTGCCAGGACGGCGCCCCGGATCGGCCGATCCCCGAG
>DAHVKW010000207.1 GCA_027320695.1 Actinomycetota bacterium
TACGAATTAGCCTGGCGGAGTTTCTTTGTGTAACGCATTGAATTATCTAGGCAATGGCAACTGCTACATAATACCGGTTATCCGCTATCAGAGGCCGACCAGTATGACCGCGGGCGGTCCGGGTCATCATACCTAAGGTCAATCCGCCGATCGCGCCTACGGTGAGCGCGTGGGTGGCATACGATCCCACCAGCAGTTCCAGGGCAACCAGACCACGCAGTACAAGGTGCACGACTATCCATGCATATGCTGCATGAAGTATCCACACCAGCGGCGTAGCAAGCGTGCGCCACGGCTTCCACAAATATAAGCGCGTACCATGCGCTAGTCCACTTGTCAGCGCAATCATGGCGATGACGATCTGGGGTAATTGCAGCAGGTCTGCTACGAACAACAGTATTACAGTGCCGAGCGCGAATTTTTCTACCAGCGCGTGGCGCGTTGCATTAACTCCCGGCACACCGTTGTTGGTAAACATCGGGATCACGCGACCCCCCATGACTACCATGATGAACAGCACCACGTCCAGCGCGAGTTGCAGGCCCAGAC
>DAHVKW010000208.1 GCA_027320695.1 Actinomycetota bacterium
TGTATTCTGAACTCAATTTTCTTTGGGAGACATGGCTTGGCGTTCTTACAAATAAAATACCGGAAGCCATTGAAAATCGGTCTCAGAAAAAAGGTCTTGACGATTATCGTGCGCTAATGACTCGCTGCTTTAGCGAGGCATATCGCGCTCTCAAGCCAGGTCGCTGGATGACGGTTGAGTTTTCGAATACCAAACCCTCTGTCGGGAACAGCATCCAAACATCAATAAGAGAAGCAGGTTTTATAGTCGCCAATGTATCCGCTTTGGATAAAAAGCAGGGTACTTTTAACGCTGTCACAAACACGACGTCTGTTAAACAAGACCTTGTTATAACAGCATATAAGCCGAATGGCGGTTTCGAGGAGCGCTTCCAGAAAGAAGCGCAAACCGAAGAAGGCGTGTGGGATTTTGTCCGAACCCACCTAAAGTATCTGCCAGTCACCAAGCGCCAGGGGCCACTAATGCTTTTTGTCCCCGAGCGTGACCCTCGCATCCTGTTCGACCAGATGATCGCATTCTATGTCCGCAAGGGCTACC
>DAHVKW010000209.1 GCA_027320695.1 Actinomycetota bacterium
TTCGTGCTGGACGCACTGGAGCAGGCGCTCTACGCCCGTCAGCCCGAATGCGATGGCAGCCTCGTGCATCACTCAGACCGGGGCTCGCAGTACGTCAGCATCCGCTACAGCGAGCGTCTCGCCGAAGCAGGTGTTGAACCCTCCGTGGGCAGCAAGGGCGACAGCTATGACAACGCCCTGGCCGAGACGATCAATGGGCTGTACAAGGCGGAACTGATTCACAGGCGCGGCCCGTGGAGGACACGGGAAGCGGTGGAACTGGCGACCCTCGAATGGGTGGCGTGGTTCAACCATGTCAGGCTGCTCGAACCCATCGGCTATATCCCTCCGGCAGAAGCTGAGGCAAACTACTATCGGCAACTCGCCGAACAGACCGAATTAACGGCCTGCACTTAAACCAAATGGCCTCCACGAAACCCGGGGCGGTTCACCCATGCCTTACTCGCTGCTGCCCCAAACCCGCGCAAGGGTGGCTTGGATTTTTTGCTCGAAGCGGGCGATCAGTTCGCGGTTGGCGGCGACTAGGGCTTGTT
>DAHVKW010000020.1:0-13939 GCA_027320695.1 Actinomycetota bacterium
CTGCGATATCAAGTGCGCTCCTTCGTCGTGATTTGCGAGCACTTCCACTCTATTGGATGTCGATTATGATTTGAGGGCACTTCTTCGAGGTGAACCAGGGAAGGATGACCCTAACTGGGAACATTACCTTTTACGGCCGAGCGCCATAGGATATAGGTAGAAGGCGGATTGGATGAGAGGATCCCTATCAATTTAGGCGAGTACATTTCGATGGAGCATGGTAATTCTTGATTGAAAAAATGGATAGACAAAAAGTTCCCGATTCCCTTGATCTTCTGGCCAAGAAAGTCGGGTCTCGAATAGACAAGCTCCTCAGCACCGAGATCGAAAGGTGGAGCAGGTTGGACTCCGATCTCGGTGAGCCTCTCATGTTTCTCAAACAGATGGTCTTGGCTGGTGGAAAGCGATTGCGTCCTGCTTTTGCTTATTGGGCGTATGTCGGTGCTGGCGGTGACCCTGACCAGGAAGAAATTTTAGACGCAGGTTGTGCTTTGGAGCTGCTTCATTCGTTTGCAATCATTCATGACGATATTATCGATGCATCTCACACCCGAAGGGGTTTGGTAGCGATACATAAGAGATTCCAGGACAAGCACGAAGGGATTTCGTGGACCGGAGAGTCTCGAAGATTTGGCGAAGGAGTGGCGATCCTGCTTGGCGACATGGCATTCGTCTATGCCGACAAGATGCTCGCAGGGATTTCCGTCGAAGCTCAGAGCATATTTACTGAGCTTCGACTGGAAGTGAATATCGGACAGTACCTCGACCTGATTGGCACAGCCAACGCTAAAGCCCACCCGCGAATCTCAAGGGATCAGGCGCGAAAGATCAGTCTCTACAAATCCGGGAAGTACACCGTGGAAAGGCCGCTTCATCTGGGTGTCGCGTTGCTGGGAAAGCTCGACCAATACCAGCAGCGCCTCTCGGATTACGGGATCCCGCTGGGCGAGGCCTTCCAGTTGCGTGATGATCTTCTTGGAAGCTTTGGAGATAAGTCCCTTACCGGGAAACCTGTGGGTGAGGATTTGCGAGAAGGCAAGCCAACCGTCCTTGCGGCAATCGCGGCAGAAAGGGCTGAGGGTTCTGCGAAAGAGTTTTTGAAGGAAAGGTTTGGAGCCGAGGACCTGTCACCTGAGGAAATTATCAGGTTTCAAGAGATCCTGACATCTACGGGAGCAAAGAAGGAAGTCGAAGTTCTAATCGACAGTCTTTGTAGAGATGCCATCGATGCCATTAAAAAGTCAGGGCTTAGTGTTCCGGCGATCGCTGAACTCGAGGAGCTTGCAAACTTTGTCGGAAACCGGATCATGTAAATAAGAGTTTATAAAGTTCTGCGGGTTTGTTGCATGAAAGGCTGCGAGGCACCCGGGTTATGATGGCGGTTGATCAATCTGCGCGACGAACCCCTTCCGTGAGGGAGGGAGGGATGTCAAATCAGCCATCCGTCAAGTTGAAAACTCACTCGCGGAGGAAATGTTGCCGGTTCTAGAACTCAACTCCAGACTTGACAGAACCTCGCGAAGTGCAGTGATCTATTCAGTTGCAGCTTTGGCGCTGGCTGTTCTGCTAATGTCATTCGCGCCTCCAGCGGTGGATCAGGCGGCGCACTCCCATCTGCAGCAGATTTTCGACGCTCATGGATTCGAGTTGTGGGACAACAGCTGGTACCTGGGCCGGTACACCTTCGTCAACTACTCCTTTGCCTTCTACTTGTTGTCGTATCTAATTGGTCTGAAGACAGTCGCCGCGATCAGCGTCGCAGCCACGACCGGCCTTATATCCCTGCTGTCTGACCGCTACTTTCCCGGTTCTTTCAACGGCAATCGCAGGCTTTCGCTCCTCGTCGTACCATGCATGGTTCTCACTGGTGCGTGGCCCTTTCTCCTGGGTGTTGCGTTTGTTCTTTTGGCGCTATTGATGTATCCGCTGGGCCGAAAGTTCTTGTTTCTGGTCGTTTCGACCCTGGTGTTTCTTTCCAGTCCCCTTGCTCTTTTGGCACTGGTGCTTCTAATTGCTGCAGCAGAAGTGCCTTTCGAACTCGTTGTGATCAGATCGCAGTGGGGGAATTTTGCCCGGCGCACCTCATCCAGCTTTTATTTGGATGTAGCTGTCCTTTTGGTTTTAGTCCAGTTCGTGTCTACCAGGGCCTTCCCGGACCATGGGCACTATCCATACTGGTTCTCCGACCTGGTAGCGGTGGAGATCTTCGCTTTGTTGTGTTATGTTCTGGTGCCGAAAAACCTGATTCACGCGTTGCAACTGCGGATGTTGATAATTGGTTACGGACTGGCTAACTTGCTCGCATTCTTTACGACGTCAGATCTTGGTTCTAACGCGACACGCGTAATCGATTTCGCCTTTCCAATTATTGTTGCACTGCTTGGCCTTAGAAAAGTAAGTTTCCGAGTCATCTTTACACTGCTTCTCGCGCTCGTTTTGGTGTGGAATTTGATGCCCCTTACCCAGATTTTGTCGGGTGCGATCTATCAGACGTCAAAAAGCGCCTTTTGGAGTCGGCTAAGGCCTGTGCTGGAGCGGAACATTGTCCCTGGAAGCCGGATAGAGCTGGTTGATACTTCAAATCATCAGGGAGATTACTACCTGCCGGCGATGGGCTTCACGATCGCCCGAGGTTGGTTTCGCCAGGATGATTTTCCTCAAAATCAGATTTTTTACGGCCAGCAGGCACTGACGCAGAGTCAGTATCTTTCCTGGCTCAGGAGGTCTGGCGTTTCTTTGGTGGTGCTGCCTCCAGGTCCGTATGACTTTTCTTCGGTTGGCGAGGCCCAGCTCATTAGCTCAGGAAAATCCGGTTTGCTGCCTATCGCGGAAATTGGGCGAGCCAGGATATTCAAGGTTCCTGACCCGGCGAGCGTTGTGCGTGCTCCCGGCGGAACCTATATCGGCGCCAAGATTGGACTCGATTCCGTAACCATTAATGTCCTGGTACCCGGAACTTATAACCTGAGCCTATATTACAGCCCCTATTTCAAAACGAGCGGCGGAACAGTCTGTGCGAATGCTGAAGGCATGACAACTTGGATCATTAACAATCCCGGACCACATAGGCTGATATTTGATTTGAGTGTGAGAAAAGTGATTGAGGTATTGACTGGCGGTGCGAACAGTGGTTGTGGCTAACTATTACTCGTCGAACTAAGAAAGTAATATTTGGTAAACGGGTAACTGATGAAATTGTGATGCCAGCCCAAATGCGCAAAACCTTTCGTAGTGCTTGGACTTGGATTTGAGTGGAGACTTGGCAAAGGATATTGGCATAGATGATCCTAGAAAAGATTAAAAGCCCGGAAGATTTGCGCTCACTCGATGGTAATGAACTCGAAGAACTTTGCGGCGAAGTACGCCAGTTCATCGTAGACACGGTTACGGAGACCGGGGGGCACCTCGGATCGAACCTCGGCATAGTCGAGATGACCGTCGCTCTGCACAGAGTCTTCAAGTCGCCTAGGGATATAGTTCTCTTCGACACTGGCCATCAGGCGTATGTGCACAAACTCTTTACCGGGCGTATGGCCGGGTTTTCAGCACTGCGCAAGAGCGGCGGACTGTCGGGCTATCCCTCCCGCAAGGAGTCTCCTCACGACTGGATAGAGAATTCCCATGCATCGACCGCACTTTCTTACGCGTATGGAATATCCACGGCTCTGGAACTCGGTTACCAACCAACGGTTGGCGCCGGCCTAGGGAAAGAGTCGCGGACTGTTGTAGCAGTCGTGGGCGATGGCGCGTTGACCGGGGGTCTTGCTTACGAGGCTTTGAACAACATCGGTCATGCAGGCAAGCGGGTAGTGATCATTTGGAATGACAATGGCCGTTCTTACGCGCCTACAGTGTCGAAGCTTTCGTCCGGTCTGACGCGGCTCAGGTTGAACCCTTCGTATCTGCAGGCGAGATCCAAGATTAGGCAGATGATTGCCGAGCTGCCGGCGGTGGGCGGACTTGCGGTTTCGGGAATCGCGGGAATTACTTCAGCCCTGCGCGAAGTTATCGAACCAAGGGTGTTTTTCGAATCCCTTGGCGTGCGCTATACCGGGCCTATCGAGGGTCATGATATTGCTGCAATGGAGTACGCGTTTGCTAGCGCGCAAAGCTGGGACGGCCCCATTGTAGTTCACGTATTGACCGAGAAGGGTCGGGGATACGGCCCGGCGGAAGACGACGAGGTCCAGCGCCTCCATGACCTAAAGGTAGCTCAGCCGGAACTGCTGGCCGAGGTTGAGTATGGCTCCTATACCGAGGTATTTTCCCAAGCTCTTTTGAAGCGGGCCGAAACGTCACCTGAAATCGTGGCCATAACTGCCGCCATGCCTGCGCCAACAGGACTTTTGGGGTTTCAGGAAAAGTACCCGGAGCGATTCTTCGATGTGGGTATCGCAGAGGCTCATGCGGTAACGGCGGCCGCGGGGATGGCGATGGGGAATCTCAAGCCAGTTGTTGCAATTTACTCTACCTTTATAGCACGGGCCTTTGATCAGGTGAATCTTGATGTTGGCTTGCATGGGTTGCCGGTGATTTTCGTATTGGACAGGGCGGGAATAACTGGTGATGACGGGCCTTCGCATCACGGCGTACTGGATCTAATTGAATTCCTGGCTATTCCCGGCATGACAGTATTGGCGCCTGGCTGCCTTGAGGACGTGGATCCAATGCTCGAATACGCGTTATCATTGCCAGGTCCGTCGATGATCAGGTTCCCCAAGACTCTCGGCCCTGCGAGGCTGTGGATTGAGAGTTCCAAAAATATTGAGCCGAGATGTCTCGTGCGCGGCGGCGAGGTCGCGCTTGTGGCGGTGGGGAAGATGGTTGTACCCGCGCTTCATGCCGCTGAGCTGCTCGCAGGCTCAGGAATTTCCGTCTCGGTATGGGATCCGAGGATTTTGACCGAATTCGACGACACGTATCTGCGCGAGTTGGCCGCTCATCGACTCGTTATAACCATTGAGGACGGATTTGTTCCTGGCGGCTATGGCACTCACCTGAGATACAATTTGGAGAAGGTCGACGGGTGGAATTCGGGTCGCTTCAGGGAACTCGGAATACCGATTACATATATCGCCCAGGGCAAGGCAGACGACATACTTGCCAGCATTGGTCTTGATGCTGAGGGAATCGCAAATTCCATTACCAGGTGTCTTGCTGACGTCTAGATCGCTAACCGGCTGAATCTCGAGATTCCAGGAAGTCAAATGTCTTCGACTCTCGCTATCAGTCCGGGACCATCTGTTCTTGAAGAGTTGACCTGCGTGCTGACCTGATGCAAAGCCAGCAGGTGATTCGAAGGCGGCAGAGCGATTTCGTCGATCAAATTTGCCTCAGTTTCTGTCAGGATCCAAGAGGCAGCCTGGGATGGTTCTAGGATCACGGGCATTCTGTGATGGTATGGCTCCATCGTCGCGTTGGCGTTGGTTGTCAAAATGACGAAGGTGTCGGCCAACTCACCAGCCTGCCCCTTAGCTGATTTTTCATATAGTCCAGCCAGGAGAAGCGGGTTGTTGTCAGCCCGATGAAAATAGTATGGAGTTTTAGGCCGCCTTGGCTGCTGGCCGTCATGGGCCTGCCACTCGTAGAATCCTTCAGCAGGGATTACAATCTTCTGGTTCAGAAGCTTTCGAAATGTCGGCTTTTCCAGTAAACTTTCTACTCTGGCATTGATCAGATTGCGACCCGAGTCCCGGAGCCAGTTTGGTTTGATTCCCCAGAGCATTTCCGTGAGCGCCAGATTGCCATTAAGGGCACCGATGACGGTTACCATGCTGTCGGGCGCGATGTTGTAGCTATCGATGTGGCTGCGGTGGGGAGCATACGTATCCGCACTTTGTTGGAAGTCGAGCATTGATCTGAGCCGGGTAATGGTCGCGCTGATTTGAACAAATCTGCCGCACATGGTCTGAACTCCCAGCTTAGGAACGGGTAGAATTACTTTTATAAAATAAATGGTTTTGTATTGGAATGTTTAGTTCGACAGATAGGTTATTAGTTGTATGGCGCAAACAACTTCCTCTTCCCACGATTCTAACACTTCGACCGTCAGCCCAGTGAACGGCGGGGTGCCTCTGACGCACCGTCAAATTCTCGTCGTCTTTAGTGCTCTTATGCTGGGCATGCTGCTGGCGGCACTGGACCAGACAATCGTTGCCACAGCATTGCCGACGATTGTCGGGGATCTAGGCGGATTGAATCACCTTTCGTGGGTAGTAACGGCCTACCTGCTCACCTCAACCGCGGTTACCCCGCTTTATGGCAAGATTTCAGATTTGTTTGGCCGAAAGGCTCTGTTTCAGATTGCCATCGTTTTGTTCCTGATTGGGTCAGTGCTTTCCGGACTCTCGCAGAACATGGCGGAACTGATCACCTTTAGGGCAATTCAGGGACTTGGTGGAGGCGGGCTGTTCGCAATGGTTCTGGCGATCATTGGCGACATAGTTCCCCCCAGAGACCGTGGAAAATACCAGGGCCTGATTGGTGCTGTATTTGCGGCGGCATCCGTTCTCGGGCCTTTGGCTGGAGGCTTCTTCACCGACAGTCTTTCATGGCGGTGGATCTTCTACATCAATCTCCCAATTGGAATCGTTGCCCTTGCCGTGACCACAATTGTTTTGAAGCTCCCGGTAAGCAGGGTTCGCCATTACATCGATTTTCTTGGCTCCGCCTTGGTGGCAGCTGCCGTAACTGCGATCCTTTTGATAACCGTTTGGGGTGGAAACACTTATTCCTGGACCTCGACAACCATAGTGGGCTTGGCGATTGCCTCGATAGCGCTTATAGCTGCCTTCATAATTGTCGAGCTTCGGTCGCCGGATCCGGTGCTGCCACTTCGGTTGTTCAAGAACAAGATTTTCAGCGTCTCGTCGGTGCTTGGTTTTGTAACCGGCTTCATGATGTTCGGCGCGATAATTTTTCTTCCCGAGTATCAGCAAGTAGTCAGGGGAGCAAGCGCCATCAAGTCCGGGCTGATGCTCATTCCCCTTACAATCGGCGTGGTTTCCGCATCAGTTGGGTCAGGGGCCTTGATTTCTAAAAGGGGCAGGTACAAGGTGTATCCGATCATTGGCTCAGTGGTCGTCACCATTGGGCTGTATCTTATGAGCACCCTCAAGGTGGATACCACCTACCCGATTCAGGCCGTAATGATGTTCGTAACCGGTTTTGGCATTGGGCTGTCGATGCAGGTGATTGTTCTCGCAACCCAAAACGGTGTTGAGCACAAGGATCTAGGTACAGCCACGTCGGCGATCTCGTTTTTTCGGACTATGGGCGGAGCGATTGGGACCTCGTTCTTTGGGAGCATTCTCGTAAACAGGCTGGCCTACAATATGCCAAGGCTTGTCCCAAAGGGGATTGCCGTACCAAAATCCGTTGCCAATGGAGCAGTTTCTGGGTCCCCTCAGGCGCTTAGTTCACTGCCTCCAGCCATCCACTCCGCGTTGCTGCAGGCTTTTGTGAATTCCCTTCACGTCATGTTCCTTGCAGCGCTTCCCTTTGCCGTCCTGGCCCTAATATTTGCTTTCCTGCTTCCGGAGAAGCCGCTCAGTAAAGTGGTTCACAAAAGAAGCCACGCCAGCCACGGTGGGGAAGAGCGTCTTCCTTCGGTGATTGTCGAATAGGCAGCGGAACGCTGCATAGCTACCTTTTTTGTTGGGTTCGCCAGTGCGGCTCCGGTTTGTTTAGGCGACCGGGCCGTGTAGGCGGCTGAATATTGAATTGAATGATTTAAGTCGAGAATTGGTCTAAGAGCTGAATTGAAAAACGCGCAAAGAGCTAAGTTTGGAACGTTTCAGTCCCTGAAGAGCCACAATTACAGACTCTATACAGCAGGGCAGTTGGTGTCGGTATCTGGCACATGGATGCAAACTGTCGGCCTGTCATGGTTGGTGCTCAAGGTTACTGGCTCCGGAGTCGCTCTGGGTGCTGTTTTAGCAGCTCAATTCGTACCGGTATTGCTACTAGGTCCTCTGGGTGGCCTTGTTGCCGATCAGGTCGATAAGCGCAGGTTAATAATCTTTACCCAAAGCTCGCTGGCCCTGGCGTCGCTGCTGCTCGGAATCCTGACAGAGCTTGGCGCGATCGAGATGTGGATGGTTTACTTGATATCCATCTGGCTGGGCATTACCAACGCAATCGACAACCCGGCCCGCCAGTCGTTTGTCAGCGAAATGGTGGAGAATCAGGACCTGGCCAATGCTGTGAGTCTCAATGCGGTAGTGATGAACTCTGCACGTATAATCGGTCCTGGTATCGCAGGGGTGATCATCTATGCATTTGGGACGGGTTCTCTGTTTATCGCAAATGCAGCCTCTTTTGTTGCCGTGATAGGCGCTTTGCTCGCCATGAGGGTGGGAGAGCTCAATATCTCGGAAAGGGTTGTTAGATCCAAGGGCCAGCTGGTCGAGGGATTCAGATATGTGAGGTCCTCCGGTAATTTGATGGTGCCGCTGGTAATGATGGTGCTTGTGGGAACGCTGGCCTTTGAGTTCCAAGTCTCCCTTCCTCTTCTGGCGAGCTCGACGTTCCACCAGGGGGCAGGGACGTATGCGGCATTTATGGCGTTCATGGGCGTTGGCGCAGTGATTGGCGGTCTGCTTAGTGCAACATTTCCCAGGACGAGCATAACTAGCCTGGCCGTTACCTCTCTGAGCTTTGGCGCGCTAATGCTTATTGCCGCGATCATGCCTAGTCCGGTTTGGGCCGTCGTGGCGATGATCCCCATGGGTACTGCGTCGATAGTTTTTATTTCGATCGCAAACTCCACCTTGCAGGTGAACTCAGATCCGATGCTGAGGGGAAGAGTGATGTCACTATTTACCGTGGCATTCATGGGCTCGACTCCGGTGGGTGCGCCTATCGTAGGCTATATTGGCCAACATTTTGGAGCACGCTATTCAATCGTAATAGGCGGCATTGCAGCAGCGGTTGCAGGCGCATATGGACTCTTGCACGCCCGAGAGAGGGCCAGTCGGGCATCTGTGGTTGCGTTGCGGGTCTCAGGTATGGAATTATCGGATGAGGCTCCCTGGGCGAGTGGGATGTTCGCCCGCTGCAAGATCAGATTCAAGACGCTGCTGCAGTTCAAGGACGCCGGCTGAAATACTGGAGCCGGTCTCGTCCCATTGATTGTTTTCGCCTCGATCAGCCAAGCTCACCCTCCGTGGCCAAGCACCCAAGTTCATAAATTACCCACCTCGCCACCAGGTATTTCATGTTGCTCTGATTTTGGGCAGCTATCTTGTAAGGCTATAAACGTTTTTGGGCCGTCGGCATGGCGTGCCGGAGGCGATTATTGGATGGGATCCGATATGTCTGCCTGTTTGCATTGGCAACGCAGGAAACCGGTCAGGCCGGAACATTGCATGTTAAATGTAAGTTGTCTGACTTAGGCCGAGATTTATGTTTGGTTTCAGAGGTCTCTAGCTATTGAAGTGGAGAGAGTTTTGTCGTCAGTTATTGAGAAGCTCGGATTAGCGGTCCAGCGGTCAGTGTGGACCAAAAGAGCTGAGACATGGGATCATTCAGATAATCCGGGTCTGGGAAAGGTTGTCGAAGCCGTGATCGCAAAAGCGAATGCGTCTTCAGCATATGAAGTCCTCGACCTGGGCTGCGGATCCGGCCAGCTCGCTCTTCCAGTTTCGTCGATGGTCAAGTCAGTGACTGGGGTGGATATATCTCCGCGAATGATCGAACTCCTGAAGTCCAAATTGACCCAAAATGAAATTGGAAATGTCAAAACTATGACGGCGTCAATTCAGGAACTCAATTTTGCGCAGGGATCCTTTGACCTGATCCTATCCAATTACGCACTTCACCATTTGAGCGACGATCAAAAGCAATGGGTAGTCAAGCAGGGATTTCATTGGCTGAAACCCAATGGCCGAATGGTATTTGGAGACATGATGTTCGGTCGTGGCGGCGAGAAGCAAGACCGGGAGATAATCCTTTCCAAGGTATCGGTCCTGCTAAAAAAAGGTCCTGGGGGATGGTGGAGAGTTGTCAAGAATTCTGCCAGATATCTTGCGAGAGTTCAGGAAAAGCCAATCTCGAGACAAGCCTGGGTTCGACTTTTTGAGCAAGCAGGTTTCTCCGATGTCGGGTCCGATACCGTGGTGGCTGAAGCTGGAATCGTTTTTGGTAGCAGGCCCAGCTAGTTCTGCGAGGGTTACTCGCTGGTTTACTTCATAATTTATCGAGGTATCTCCAGTATTTTGCATAGTTTCGCCCAAATAATCAGCTATCCTTGTCAAAGCAGGTAATGCTGTATTTTGTTGGCCGAGCAAAGGAGGTGACTGTCAGTGAAGCCGAGTGAACCTCACAGTACCGACTTCAACTATTCATCAATGACGTCCCTTCCGATTGCTCTGCCAATCTCGAAATCCTGAGCGGACCGCAATTTAGGCACAGGTTCCGATCCGGGGGCGTCTCTCCACTTGAAAGGAGGGCAGTCCCAATGGCGCGAAAGCCAATTCTGTTGAATCCGCGCAGGATCAAAGACCTGCGCGAGTCAAGATCACAGCGTCTGTTGACCATCAAAAGCGTCAGAGAGTCAATAATTTCATTTGCAGGACTTTCCGGTAAGCCGGTGAGGAATCAAAATGGATCCGAAATCGGCCGTCTCGTTGATGTCGTGGTGCGGTGGTCTCAAGATTCAGATTATCCGCCAGTCACCGGGATCCTGGTCAAGGTTGGACGCCGGGTCGCATTTGTCGACACCGACAGAGTTGAGACGTTTTCGCGCGATTCCGTCGTACTGTCTTCGGCCACGCTGGACCTGCGCGACTTTTCTCAGCGTCCTGGAGAGGTGCTGCTTGGCAAGGAAGTGCTGGATCATCAGCTAGTTGATGTGGATGGTGTTCAGGTATTGCGTGCCGCAGACGTATTCCTGGCTCACGCTCTTGGGCGGTTGAGGCTGGTTGGAGTCGACGTGAGCATGTACTCGCTGTTGAGAAGACTCGGACCAACAAGATTCCGCTCGACGGCAACACCCGAAAAAGTCCTGGACTGGGCTGCCGTTGCTCCTTTTGACGAGCATACCGGGGCTGTTAAGCTGCGTAGCACCCACCAAGGAATCAGAAGACTACGTCCCAGTGAGCTTGCCGATTTGCTCGAGGATCTTGGTAGGCCGGAACGCCAAGGGCTCTTGTCCGCGTTGGATATCGAGACTGCCGCCGATGCCGTCGAGGAGATGGAGCCGGAAGAGCGGGAGGCACTTCTGCGGGAGTCGGAGCCTGAAGTGGCTGCAGACATTGTCTCGGCAATGGAGCCAGATGAGGCGGTTGAAGCTTTGAGGGATCTTGATGAAGACGAAAGGCATGAAATTTTGGAGTTGATGGAGCCGGCCGCCGCGCGCGCTCTGGGGAGCTTGCTGGAGTTTGCCGAGGATACGGCAGGTGGCGTCATGACAACTATGTTCATCAAAGCTCTGCCAGGTGATACTGTCAGCGAGGTGAGGTCGAAGCTGGAAACCCATCGGGATCACAAAGACGAGATCGACGGAGTTCTAGTTGTCGATGAGGCGGGTATTCTGCTGGGGGAGGTTTCGCTTTTCGATATTGCTCTGTCAGATCCCGATAACGCAATATCAGAACTGATCTCGGAAGATCCCGTGGTTGTAGAGCCTGAGGTATCAATTGACGAGGTGGCTGAGAGACTTATTGGCTCGAGGCGCTTTTCGATAGTAGTTGCAGTTAACCAGCGGCCGGTTGGCAGAATTCTTGCCGACGACATAATTGATGCACTTTCGCCTGAGCGGGGAAGGTTCCATTTCCCGCGCCTGCTTTCATAAATAAATTATCCAGAAGTCTTTTCATTGGCCGGTAACGAGGTTTCATTGTGAGTTCAGCCACGCCAAGGCGCAAACTGAGTCAACTAGGTCAGCGGAGTTTTGGATCGCGTCTGCAAGCGGCCACTACTAAGCGCAGAAGGCCATTCTGGGTCTACCTGGTTGCGGCCGGACCGGGCCTCATCGCTGCCAACGCCGGCAACGACGCAGGCGGTATTGCCACATATTCTTCGGCGGGATCCCAATTTGGATACAGGCCGCTGTTCTTTATGGTGCTGGTGACGATTGGATTGGTCGTCGTTCAGGAAATGTCTGCCCGCTTGGGTGTCTACAGCGGAAAGGGCCTGGCGGCGCTCATACGCGAGGAGTTTTCGATTCGGCTGACCGGATTGGCTATGATCGCGCTGGGGGTGTCAAATCTCGGCCTGGTGGTGTCTGAATTTGCAGGAATCGGAGCGGCATTTCAGCTGTTCGGTGTATCGCGCTACGTATCGATTCCGCTCTCTGCCCTGGCTATTTGGAGTTTGGTGCTATTCGGATCCTATCGGTATGCGGAGCGAATTTTTCTAATAATGTCGCTGGCATTTTTTGCCTATCCGCTTGCGGCCATACTCGGCCATCCTGACTGGCACAAGGTAGCCGCCCAGACTGTGATCCCGCACTTCATTACTTCTAACAGCTTTGTTTTTTTGGGAGTGGCGCTAATCGGAACCACCATTTCTCCGTACATGCAGGTGTATGCAGCCGCGGGCGTCGTGGACAGGGGTATCTCTCCTGAAGAGTATCCTCTCGAGAGAGCCGACGCGGTTGGCGGTGCCCTCTTTGCCGACATCATATCCATGTTCATTATTATCGCCACGGCGGCCGCAATTGGCGGTACCGGTCCGCTACAGTCCGCGAAACAGGCCGCTTTGGCGCTCAGGCCTATTGCCGGTTCACAGGCTGTGAATCTGTTTGCCATAGGACTGCTGGGCGCGTCAGCGTTAGCGGCGGCGGTCGTTCCTCTTTCTACCTCATATGCGGTGGCCGAGGCGTTAGGGGTGGAGCGTTCGGTTTCGCGAAAGTTCAGACAGGCCCCTTTATTCCTTGGACTTTTTTCCGCCCAGGTATTGCTGGGTGCGGCGGTATCGCTGATTCCAGTCAACCTGATAACTCTGCTTATCTTTACCCAGGTGTTGGAGGGTTTCCTTACCCCAATTATTCTCACATTTATCGTGGTGCTCTCAAACAGGAGCAGTGTGCTTGGCGATGCGGTCAACGGAAGGGTTTTTAGGAAGGTGGCTGCCGTGACTGTCGTGGCTATCGCGGGCCTGTCGTTATTGCTTTTGATACAAACCCTGATCGGATGGCTTTAGTGCGGGCGCGCTCTAGCGAGGTGAGACCGCTGAGAATTGCTTTTTGCGTTTACAGGGGAAACCCCTACTCTGGCGGCCAGGGAGTTTATACCAAACACCTCAGTGAAGAGTTGGCCAGGCTGGGGCACAAGGTGGAAGTATTCTCCGGACAGCCGTTCCCCGATTTAGACCAGAATCTTGTGGTCACGAACAAGCTGAAGTCGCTCGATCTCTATCGGGCTGGCGATCCATTTAGAATTCCAAAGTTATCGGAGTTCTGCGACATGATAGATCTGCTTGAATTCGCGATAATGGCAAGCGGTGGTTTTCCCGAACCGAGAAGTTTCGGTTGGCGTCTGGAGAGGGCTATTGGGTCGAGACTGGGCGACTTCGATTTGCTGCATGACAATCAGTCTCTTTCCTGGTCGATTCTGAACCTGGAATCCAGGGGTTTGCCGGTCATCGCGTCCATCCATCACCCAATTACGGTGGATCGTGCTCTGGCGATCTCCCACGCCGAGACTCTGAAGGCTAAGTTCGGCGCGTACCGCTGGTATGGTTTTGTAAAGATGCAAAAAGAGGTCGCCGGGCGTATCAAAAGAGTCCTTACCGTATCTGAGACCTCAAGAAATGACCTGTTCAAATATATGAATGTAAGCCCTGACCGCTCCTGCGTGGTGCCGATAGGAGTGGACACAAACATTTTCAGGCCAATTCCCGGTATTGCAAAAGAGCCAGGGCTTATTGTCACAACGGCCAGCGCCGATGTTCCTCTGAAAGGTTTGCAAGTCCTGGTGGATGCCATGGCAGAGGT
>DAHVKW010000020.1:13965-20298 GCA_027320695.1 Actinomycetota bacterium
TGGTCATAATGGGACATCCCAACAAGGACTCCAAGCTTCCGGCGCGGATCGCCGAGCTAGGCCTTGGAAATGAGATAAGATTTGCCGGTTTGGTTAGCCAGGATGAGATGGTTAGGCTTTACAATCGGGCAGAACTGGCAGTCGTCCCCTCGCTATATGAGGGCTTTTCGCTTCCCGCGGTCGAGGCAATGGCATGCGGGGTTCCTCTGGTGGCAACAGATGGCGGGGCGCTGCCGGAAGTCACAGGTTCTGACGGCGAAACGGTTTTAATCGCGCGCGCCGGTGATTCGTTGGAGCTTGCAAAGAAAATTCTTCAGGCGCTCGATTCCGCAATATTGCGCGATGAAATTGGAAGCAATGGACTCGAGCGGGTACTGAAAAAATTCACCTGGTCCGCTACGGCTCTGGCAACCGAGCAAAGCTATCGGGAGCTTCTAGCGTCACGCGGCGAGGTTTAGCCCAAGATGGAAGAGCTAATCAATGCTTTCGGTTAGAGCGTCGGCGTTGGGCGAACTGGCAGGAAAGCTTGTGCTCGATTTTGGTGCGGGTGGAGGGCGGCACGCATTTTGGGCTGCGACTCAGCACGCATCTGTGGTAGCTGTAGATCTTGCCTTTGACGAGATCGTAAACGCTCCGCCTTTTTTCGACGCGCTGATTGCCGAAGACCCGGAGAATGGCAAAGGATTTGCCGTCCAGGCCTCAGGGTTGCAGCTTCCATTTGCCTGCGGCACTTTCGACGTCGTAATCGCTTCTGAGGTTTTCGAGCACATTTCCGATGACGCTTCCGCTATGGCGGAGATTGCCAGGGTAGTCAAGCCCGAAGGAGTTGTATGCGTCACGGTACCGCGATTTTTTCCTGAGGCGGTCTACTGGCTTTTATCGGCCGATTATCACAATGCTCCAGGCGGACACCTGCGCATCTATCGCAGATCGCAGATCATAAGATTGGTTCGGAAGGCGGGTCTTGGCATCTACTCGAGCCATCACGCACACGCTTTTCACACCCCATATTGGTTGATCCGATGTCTCGTGGGGGTCGCTAATACCGATTCCCGCCTCTACCGCATGTACCACCGTTTTCTGGTCTGGGACATAACAAAAAAGCCCCGATATACCGCGATGCTCGAGCGTTTCCTCAATCCGATCGGAGGCAAAAGTTTCGTGCTCTATGCCAGGAAGGGCTCAAGTGTCCTCAGGTAACATTCGCAAATCAATGCTAAGTAATGAGCAGCTCGAATCTTCGCTGGATTTTCTAGTTTCGCTCCAACTGTCCTCTGGGATGATCCCCTGGTTCAAAGGGGGGAGGGCGGATCCGTGGAATCATAGCGAAGCCGTTATCGCACTTGCGCTCGGGGGCAGGCTTGCTAATGCTCTTGCTGGAGCCAGATGGCTGCTGCGGATGCAAAACCGAGATGGGTCGTGGTGTCACTTCTATCTTTCAAACGGTGTCGCTGAGCCAAGAAGGGACTCTAACACCTGCAGTTTTCCAGTTCTTTTGATCTCGATACTCGACCGTCTCGGGGGAACCCGGGAGTTGCTTGGTCCCTACGTCGAAATGGCTCTTCGCGGTCTTGACTATGTCATTTCGCATCAGAGGGACGACGGGTCAATGCCTTGGGCAATCGATCCAAAAGGAGAGGGATATCCAACTTCGCTGGTCGCCGCTTCGTCGTCAATTTGCGATTCCCTTACCGTAGCTGGGGATCTGTGCGAGCGCTTCGGAATAGGTGACCCGGCCCGCTACCGAGCCGCAAGCCAAAGACTCAATGAGTCCTTGTTGCAGGGTGCAGGGCCTTACTCTGACACTTCACGCTGGGCCATGGACCACTACTATCCGCTTCTAGGCGGGGTTGACGGGGCGAGCAGCTTGACGGAAGGATTTCTCGACCGCTTTTATGTGCCGGACTGGGGAATTCGTTGCATATCGGGAAACGACTGGTTCACCGCAGCCGAAACTGCAGAAACTGCAATGGCGCTGCACATGTCCGGTGAAGAGGCGCTGGCGCAGGATGTGTATCTGGCATTGCATAGGTTTCGCAGACCGGGTGGCGGGTATCTAACCGGAGTGGTTGGTCCCCATGGCGTAACGTTTCCGCACAACGAGCAGTCTTCGTACTCTGCGGCCGCTGTCATCATATCCAGTTATCTTCTCTCCGCAAAGCTCGGACGCAGCATAGGCGATTCTATCTTGAGCCTTTTCTCATGATGCGCAGGCTTCCCTGGGCAGTTATTTCGCGGAAGCCTTCGCTGAGCGATCTTTGATACAAGTGGTATGGTTCCTGGCCCCCTAGAGATGGATCGAGAAAGACGTCATGTATCGCCAAAAGGCCACCAACGGTAATTTTTGACACCCAGCTCTCGTAGTCGCTCTGTGCCTGCTCATGTCCATGGCCCCCGTCTATAAACAAGAAGCCGATCTCTCCATTAAATGTCGAGCCGTATTTTTGCGAATTTGCTACAACGATGATTACGGTGTCGCCTAGTGCGGCGAGTTCTATGGTTCTTCGGAACAAATACAGGGTGTCGATCTTTCCCGAGACTGGATCCTTTAGCGCAGGGTCGTGGTAATCCCATCCCTCCTGGTTCTCTTCGGAACCGTGATGATGGTCGACCGACAAGAGCACTCGCCCCTGAAGTTGGGCGGCAACTCCCAGGTAGATAGTCGAAAGGCCTGCATACGATCCAATTTCAATTGCTGGCAATTCAGTGGCTGCGTTGCAGCCGTAAAGAGCCGTTGCCAGAGACACTCCTTCATCGGGCGGCATGAAACCCTTTGTCGCCCGTATCAGCTCCTGCTTTGCCAGCAACTCCGAACCTAGTTTTGGGTATTCGATCTGATCCATCTAAGTAGCTGCTCGCTTGTCTCCCATCTGTCGTATAGCTGCTATCAAGTTATTTCAGGCGGCGCAGAAGACCATAGATCGGTATCAAGCAGGTTTTTTCGAAGCGTCAGGTAGACGGCATATCTTTCCAGGGTCTGCCGCAGGCTCTTATCTCCGCTCGGAACCTGGTGGGTTTCAAAGAAAGCACGAATCTCCCGTTCCAGGTAGTAAGACTCGTCGGAAACTAGGGCGGCAATTCCAGAGAGCATACTCGCGATGGTGTTGTCCGGAAATCTTTCCAAGAGGGCATCCCATTGCTGACTGAGGAACTTCCATGCCAAAGGCCCAGACTCCCGACCCGAAAGCAGGCTGGCGATAACGAAGGGGCCATTCTGGCTTCGGATCTCGTCCAAAGTCATTGACAGGACTTTTTTAATTAGTTCAGGTTGCTGGAATTTGGTTAGCGCCATGAGATACCTATTTTCCTCCTGGGGGGTGGAGGGATGCCGATATCTGTCAAGCATGAAAGCAAAGTCCGCCTCATCGCCGTTTGCCGCGACGACTCCCAAAACTGAAGCGACGATATCGGGATCGATGTCGGACTCTGTCGACATTTCCTTTACGAAAAGATCCTTGCACTCGGAAATCGTCTCGGAATCGCCACCCACGGTTCCCAGAGCCTCGATGACGGCAGCCCGGAGTCTCGAAGTTCCTTCCTTCTCGCCATCTTGAGCTTCGAATCCCACCCTTTCCAGGATTGGCATCAATGCATCTTTACAGCGTCTGGCAACGCCGTCGCGCTTGGCCGAGGGCGTCATGTGATCTAGAAGGTTGAAGGCGGAAATGATGACCTCCCAAAGATTGGGATCCTCCTCGCCTCTCACAGCTTCGATCAGGTCAAAGAAAGAGTGGATATCAACCCTGAGCGAAACGGCCTGAGCCCACAGATCGTTGGCCAGGTTGAACTTCTCGAGATCGGTGAGAAGCGAGAAGCGGGCAAGCAGCCTTGCAAGGAGAGCGTTGTCATAGCTGACGCGAAAGAATCCCCAACCTCCGGCGTTGGCAATCACCAGCTCGTCATTACTTGCCAATGGCAGCGATACCGGTTCCGCATCAAGAAGCAGCTTGTGATGCTGTTGCCCGATCTGAATGCTAAGTGGCACCTTCCAGGCGGAACCAATCTGCGACTGCTCGATACCGACATTTGAGAGGTCCGACAGATAGGAGAATGGCTCCTGAGAAACGGTGATCCGAGAACCGTCTGAGACGACCCGGATTAGCGGGTACCCGCCCTGGAAAACCCAGTCTGTCATGGTCTCGGCGATCGGCTCGCTGCTTGCGGCATCAAGGGACTGCCAGAGGTCCGTGGTTTCTGCGTTCGCGAACCTGTGCGAATTTAGATAGCTGGTGATGCCCGACCGGAAGGTGTCGGGGCCAAGGTAGCGCTCTATCATGCGCAACACGCTGGCTCCCTTCTCGTAGGTTAGGACGTCGAACATCCCTTCAGCGTCGGATGGCTTGACCACTTTGAACTCAATCGGTCTTGTGTTGTGGAGACCGTCAGTAGCAAAAGCCTCACCCTTTGACAGGCCGAAGGAAACCCATCTGTTCCAGCTTGGCCTGAAGTTGTCCGTCGCAAGAAGCTCCATGAAGGTCGCAAAGGCTTCGTTGAGCCAAATTCCATTCCACCACTTCATCGTCACGAGGTCGCCAAACCACATATGGGCTATCTCGTGGCTTATGACATCTACTATTCTTTCAAGTTCAGGCCTCGACGATTTATCCGGATCAACGAGCAGGAGAGTTTCCCTAAAAGTGACAGCACCCAGGTTTTCCATAGCCCCGAATGCAAAGTCGGGTATTGCGATCAGATCGAGTTTCTTGCCGGGATAGGGTATGGAAAACCAATCGGTGAAGAACTCAAGCGCATGGGCTGCCGCCTCCAATGCGAATTGGCGCAGATGACCCTGGCCCGGCTTGGATATGATCCGGATTGGAGTGTTTGCGCTCATCTGGGGTTCGGACGCCTCAAGCGGTCCAACGATGAATGCAACCAAATAGGTGGACATCGGTATGGTGTCCTCAAAAGAAGTCCTCGTATAACCTTCGCCCGAATCGACGGTTGAGATTTCCGGAGCGTTGGAAACCGCCAGATACCCGTTGGGAGCATCTAGCTGAATGCTGAATACCGCTTTCAGGTCGGGCTCGTCAAAGCAGGGGAAAGCCTTCCTGGCATCGGTGGCCTCGAATTGCGTCGTGGCGATGTAGCAGGTCTTGCCGTGCTCGTCGAGGAACTTGCTTCTGTAAAATCCTGAGAGCTGATCATTTAGAATTCCTTGAAAATCTATCTCAAGGACGGCAGCGCCCGGTAAGAGCGTTCCCTCGAAAGTTATCCGGGCCCTTTCCAGTTCGGGTTCCAGTTCCACTTTGCCCTGGAACATCGAACCATCCTGGGTGACTGTGGCGGCGCCTATCCGAAGCTCGGCAGCGTTGAGAACGATCGACTTTGAAGGTTCGTTGATCGTGAGCTCGATCGACTCGTGACCCGCGAAGCTGAAGGCTTCGAAGTCTGGTCTCAGCCGGATGGAATATTTGCTAGGTACTATGTTTCTTGGCAGTCTATAGTTCATTGAGGTATCCACAGAGGTTACGGTAGCTGATCCAGACGGAAATTGAAAGCCAAAGGTGTGCCGATTGCCAAATAGGTCTAGTCGAGCAGGATTGGCAGGGAAGTGAGTTTGCGAATATTGGGTACATTCCGATGAAGACCAATGCTGTACGTTCGTTTGACGTTGTGGCTCTTGGCAGTGCGATTGTGGACATGTTTTGCCAAGTGCCGGAAGGTTATGTCGAGGAACTTGGGATTAGAAAAGGCTCGATGCAACTCGTCGGACCGGAAATGTCTGAATCCGTTACAAAAATTCTGGGTGAGGTCGAGATCAGAGGTGGCGGATCGGCAGCAAATACTCTCGTCGGGATGGCTTCGCTGGGTCACAGAGTTGCACTGATTGCCCGGACTGACCTCGATGATTTTGGAGATCAATATGTTCGCGATCTCGTGAGATGGGGTGTGAAGGTGGTTCGTCCGGACGCCGCGCACGATCTGGGGACCGGTCGCTGCCTCGTTATGGTTACGCCCGACGGCGAGCGCACAATGGCCACCTGGCTTGGCGCCGCCTCGCACTTGCAGCTCGACGAGCATTCAAAGGCGGTAATCGCTGATTCCAAGGTTCTTTACATCGAAGGCTACCTGTACGACCTGGAGACTACGAAGGCGCAGATACACAAAGCGATTGAGATTGCGCTCGAAAACGAGGTTCGGATCGCCCTTTCGCTCTCAGATCCGTTTTGCGTGTCCAGACACCGCGATGAGTTTTTGGACTTGATCGACGGGCCCGTATCTATCCTTTTTGCCAACAAGGAAGAGTCCCAAATACTTACAGGCTTGGACGATGTGGCCAAGACAGTGGAAATCCTCCAGAATAAGTCTCTGATTGGGGCGGTCACTTTG
>DAHVKW010000210.1 GCA_027320695.1 Actinomycetota bacterium
CCAACCGCCTGGCGAAGACCTTTGTTCTTTTTGCCAGCCAGGTTGAAGCTCTTTAGAGCGACTATCGCCTCATCACCCACATAGATGGAGTGCATGCCCGTGTCATGGTAGGTATCCAGCCAGCTTTCGTCTGCGCCTAGAACCCCGACGATCCATCCTTTCCCATTGGCGAAGCTGAGAAACTCCTTCCAGGCCTGGTCCTTGGTGGTTGCCGGGCCGATGGGATCCGGTGATACGAGTGCGACAGACCCGTAGTTGGCGTAAGCGATGACGCAGCCGTGGGCAAAGAAGTAGCGCTTGTCGTCCCTGAGAGCGAAGTAGTCAAGGGTGCCACTCGAGAAGCTGTGCACTATGGCTCGTGCGCGCTCGCGGTCTGAATGGCTGCCCAGTCGTGTGGCGAAGCTCCTGGAGCGGTCGACAACAGGGCGAAACGCCAGAAAGAGCGCGATTGCAGCGAGACAGATTCCGGAAAATGCGAGAGCCGGAGTGGCGAATTCGTTTATGGTGGCGCCTGGCAGGGGGTGCGTCGAG
>DAHVKW010000211.1 GCA_027320695.1 Actinomycetota bacterium
TCTAGCCGCTTGACCAACCCGGCAGATAATCCACCTAAGGATCGGGAGATTCTGTCCAGGGGTTGGGGTCCATCTCTAGGGCCATTCGAAAGAAGTACCGTCTGGCCCGTGCCAAATGTCGCAGGACGGCACCAGTTCTCTTGTGGATTTTTGGTGGCTTCGGTGTGAATACAATCCCTGCGTATAGTGGGTGGGTGTGCGCCGTGCAGCGATCGCGATCGGCCCCGCGCCGCTTACCGACCCATGGCAGGGCTTGGGCCACTCACGGTCGTGTCGATCCGCCGGACCGCTGTGGGGGTCCGGCACCGACGCCGCGGGCCGTGGCACAGGCCGACGATGCGCACACCGAGCGGACCGGGGTGTTCGCCTCGGGGATCGTGGCGACCCAGGGGGCCGACACTCCTGAAACGCTCCTTTACGGATAAGCCCTCAGGCGAAACGGACATCCCGGCGCGCGCACCGAAAGCCGGCCCGCACGTGATTGTACAGACGAGGATCCGGCGCGCCGCGGGTCATGCCAGGCGTACGCG
>DAHVKW010000212.1 GCA_027320695.1 Actinomycetota bacterium
TGGAAGTGCTTCGCGAGGCGGGGGTGAATCCCACCAGCCAAAGGGTAGAGATTGGCTACGCGCTCTTTTCCTCTTGCGCGCATCTTTCCGCGGAAGAGATCATGCAGCGTGTCAATGCGGATTATCCCGTGGTGTCTAAGGCAACGGTCTATAACACCCTTGGCCTGTTCGCCGATCATTCATTGGTGCGCGAAGTGATTGTTGAGCCCGGCAAGGTGTTCTATGACCCCAATGTTTCTCTTCATCATCATTTCTATTATGTAGATTCGGGAGAGTTGCTGGATATTCCTGCATCTGCCCTGCAAATTAACAAGCTCCCCGACCTGCCGCTGGAGACTGAGGTGGAAAGAGTCGAGGTCGTGATCCGGCTGCGACGATGCACGGCTCACTAACTTACCGCGTCCGCTCTTGCTTTCTTGGCGAAAATTCCTATAATACGGGTCCTCCGGGTTGTTAGCTCAGTTGGTAGAGCAGCTGACTCTTAATCAGCGGGTCGTGGGTTCGATCCCCTCACAACCCACCA
>DAHVKW010000213.1 GCA_027320695.1 Actinomycetota bacterium
ATCCTTATTAATGAAGACGCCACCGCCGCTGGATATTAACCCTTATGCAGTTCTGACACCGAGACCGGCACACTAAAGCCTTTTCCTGGCTGTGCATTGGCGCTACAATTATAACGAGTTTAAAATTAAAGCGAGACCGCCGGTGGGAAATGACGACTGGAACAAGCAACGTGTGTTGGAAGTGCTTCGCGAGGCGGGGGTGAATCCCACCAGCCAAAGGGTAGAGATTGGCTACGCACTCTTCTCCTCTTGCGCGCATCTTTCCGCGGAAGAGATCATGCAGCGCGTCAATGCAGATTATCCCGTGGTGTCTAAGGCAACGGTCTATAACACTCTTGGCCTGTTCGCCGATCATTCATTGGTGCGCGAAGTGATTGTTGAGCCCGGCAAGGTGTTCTATGACCCCAATGTTTCTCTTCATCATCATTTCTATTATGTAGATTCGGGAGAGTTGCTGGATATTCCTGCATCTGCCCTGCAAATTAACAAGCTCCCCGACCTGCCGCTGGAGACTGAGGT
>DAHVKW010000214.1 GCA_027320695.1 Actinomycetota bacterium
CGGGTTGTTAGCTCAGTTGGTAGAGCAGCTGACTCTTAATCAGCGGGTCGTGGGTTCGATCCCCTCACAACCCACCAGAAAAAACAAGCGCTTAGAAGATTTTTCTAGGCGCTTTTGTTTTTTCATCCAACCTATATCCAACCTCAGAGGGATAAAGGCTATCGGGGCAGGCGGGCCTAGGCATGTGCCACGACTGGTACCTGTCCACATCGCAGCCACGCGAGTATCACCGAATACTACAAACGACGTGGGGCAGTAAATTGCCCAAGGCTGAGGAGCGGTAAACTGAGACTGTTAGCGGACATTCGTCTGACCTTCCCGCGTGCCGGTTTCGCTGCTCATTGATCGCATTCTTATACGGCTATCATACTAGCTGTCAACGCCGATTTAAAACTGACACACTTTTGCAGCGAACGCCGATTTAAATCTGATACACCCCCATTACATCTGCCTACCGCTTATGCAGCCGGAGCGGTCTCCCGCTTAGCCTTTACCATTCCCGCCGCACGCTGATTTTT
>DAHVKW010000215.1 GCA_027320695.1 Actinomycetota bacterium
CTTTTCTTTCGGTAGACGCTTTTTTTGGCGTTTTCGTCTACCGGGTAGACGATTTTTTGGGGCGGCGTTTTCCGGGAAGACGCTGCCGCTTTCCGGGAAAACGACGCGGTGGGAGCCGTCCACCGAGTAGACGACCCTCTCGGCTTCACAAAATCGTCTACCGGGTAGACGATCCGCGCCTTTCCTCCCGAATGGTATGTGGTCGCGTTATCCTCTCAGCCCCACCGCCTTGTGGACGGCTTCGACCTTGCCGAACCAGCCAGTACACGTACCGGCTTGCCGCCCACAACCTGCACTTACCGCCGGGGCTGAGTGGCCCCTTCGTTGTGCTGGCCCAGGGCCGTGGATTGCGGGGATAACGCTTCACGACAATCGTCTACCGGGTAGACGATTTATTCATTATCGATATGGGCAGCCATCATCGGCCCTGAGGGTCCGGTTTTGCCGTAAGTTCAATCCCCAGGACCTTCATGACTGCTAGCGTGGTCTTGAGCGTCGGATTGCCACGCTCGCTGAA
>DAHVKW010000216.1 GCA_027320695.1 Actinomycetota bacterium
CTAGCCGCTTGACCAACCCGGCAGATAATCCACCTAAGGATCGGGAGATTCTGTCCAGGGGTTGGGGTCCATCTCACCCCACTAAACATGTTCTCTCAATAGTCATGATCTTTATGAATGCCCCATACCCCATCTAGATCCATCCCTGGCATCGCTGGCATAAAGTTTTTTCCGCCAATGGCCAGCGCAAGCCGCTCTTACCGTATGCATGTGCCATCTTCGAGCAACGCCTCGCGTTTTATTCTATATACGGATTTCACAAAACCGATGCGCAATTGACCGCCTGCCGCAAGCAACGGCGCGCGTCCCGAAAGATACTAATCTGTCCCTCCAAGCATGCCGAATATATACGGTATGCCGCATGGGGTTAGCGCCTCCGCTTCGGGGCGCACCACCAAAATCTTTTTTCCCGGCCAGAAATCGGCGGCCGTTATTCCGGTCATCATGCCGACAGGCCCCCCACCGATGATAAGTATATCCGTCATGACATGGGTCATAGCCCACCTCCTCAAGC
>DAHVKW010000217.1 GCA_027320695.1 Actinomycetota bacterium
TAGCCGCTTGACCAACCCGGCAGATAATCCACCTAAGGATCGGGAGATTCTGTCCAGGGGTTGGGGTCCATCTCAGTGCTGGCCTGGCCACCCAGGGCGATGTCGCCGGTGCCACCGGCGCTACTCTGGGTACCACTCGCGGTGCTGTCCGCGCCACTGGCGGCGCTCTTGTAGCCACTGGCCGTGCTCTTGAAGCCACTCGCTAGGCTCGCGGTGCCCAGAGCGGTACTGTTGTTGCTACTGGCAGTGCTGACGACGCCAATAGCGACGCCATTGGCGCCGCTGGCGCTGCTGTTGTCGCCAAGGGCGATACTGCCGCTGCTGCCCGTAGCGGTGCCGCCGAGGCCACAAGCGATGCTAGAAGTACTGACATCCTGCGCGCACACCCCATTGGTGGCCCCGGTCCCGCCTCCTCCGGAGACGGCGTAGGCGGTGGGCGCGAGGAGCAAGCTACTTAAGGCGCTGATAAAGAGCAGGGCCCGTCCGCGCGAGCGAACGCCCGCTAGCAGGGCG
>DAHVKW010000218.1 GCA_027320695.1 Actinomycetota bacterium
CTAGCCGCTTGACCAACCCGGCAGATAATCCACCTAAGGATCGGGAGATTCTGTCCAGGGGTTGGGGTCCATCTCATAGTTTCCGCACGGGCGCCTATCTTCCAAGCGAGACTAAGCAGCTGTATGTAAAGATCCGCAAGCGGCATCGCCGAAGCCGTTTCAGTCTCGGTGCCTATTACGACCATAACATGTCCTATCGGCCCAATCAGATTCCACTAACGCCCATCCCAGGTGTTACTTTGAACGGCCAGCCAAATGGCCCTAGCTACAGCCAGCAGACATCGGGCTTCTATTCGACGCTCCCCAACAATGTGTGGCAGAAGGTATACCATGAACAGACATATCTGCTCTATGGACGCGAACATGTCGATGTGGCGCGTGGCGTGCGATTTACGGATCTCGCGTGGTATCGCAACAGCTTGCTTGACCATCAAGGCATCAACAACTTCTATCCGCCGCTCAACAACACGGGCCAAGAGGAAACGAGTTGGTACACAAACACCTATGGGGAT
>DAHVKW010000219.1 GCA_027320695.1 Actinomycetota bacterium
TGGACTTCTGGAGCACGGCCATGGGGTTGCGGTTTGGGGTGCATGGCCAGGAGTGGGGAGTGGCCGGGTTCATGCGACAATGAAGTGGGTTCTTCATGGAAAATTCACAGGGGAAAACCAGGGCAGAGGCGATGAACGAAGCGGCGCGTGGTGGTGGTTCGGCGGGCATGGAATCTGACGTGCCGGAGGCGACGGCAGTGACTGCGGAGGTGTTGGCGCGGCATGGAATTACGGGTGGGGAATACGAGCGGATTCTGGGGGCGCTGGGACGTGTTCCTTCGCTGACGGAGCTGGGAATTTACTCGGTGATGTGGAGCGAGCATTGCTCGTACAAATCCTCGCGGGTGCATCTGAAGCGTCTGCCGACGGAGAGTGAGCGCGTGGTGCAGGGGCCGGGCGAGAATGCGGGCATCATCGATGTGGGCGATGGATGGGTTTGCGCCTTCAAAATCGAGAGCCACAACCATCCGAGCTACATTGAACCGCACCAGGGCGCGGCCACGGGAGTGGGT
>DAHVKW010000021.1 GCA_027320695.1 Actinomycetota bacterium
TTGATTGCGGGTAGTGCTGTCACATAAGGTCAGCTCGTTCAGGCGGTCCAGCAGTGGACCGGCATCCCTAACATAGCGGCGAACCGCGCTATCGGTCCATCCAGCCTGATACGTGTGAAACCGCAGATGAAGGAAGACGAGATTTGAGACGTCTTCGATATCTTGTACAGAATATTTCAGTGCTCGCATTCTCTCGCGGGACATCCTTGCCCCGACCACATCGTGATGGTGGAAAGTGACGCCCTGGGGCGTGATGTATTTCGTTGCCGGCTTGCCAACATCGTGAAACAGGGCTGCGAGCCTGAGAATTTTGTCTGGAGAAGTCTTGCCAACCACGGCAATGGTATGGGCTAGGACGTCTTTGTGCCGGTGAATTGGATCCTGTTCAAGCTCGAGCGCCGGCAGCTCGGGAATGAACTCTCGCGCCAATCCGGTTGCCACCAAAAATTCAAGGCCTGGGCCCGGCGTCTCGGTAGTGAGAAGCTTGTCGAATTCGTCGCGTATTCTCTCCACCGAAACAATTGACAGGCGGTCGTGCATGCTATAGACCGCATCGACAAGCTCCGGGGCCGGTTCCATGGACATCTTCGCGATGAATCTTGCAGCGCGCAGCATCCTCAAAGGATCTTCAGAAAATGAGATCTCGGGCGAAAGCGGTGTCACCAGCCGGCGCCTTGCCAAATCATCGAGACCTCCGAACGGGTCGACCATTTCCGGCTTATCCGTATGTAAGCTAAGAGCCATCGAGTTGATTGTGAAATCCCTTCGGGACAGGTCCTCCAGGATATCTTCGCTGAAAGTAACCCTAGGTTTGCGCGAATGCGAGTGGTAGACCTCGGCACGGTGTGTCGTAATCTCAAACCTGTAACCACCCATCGCGACCCCGATGGTTCCGAATTGCTTGCCCTGAAGCCACATCGCCTCTGCTCGGCTGGCTACGATCTTCTCGATCTCGAGAGGAGGAGCGTCCGTGGTGAAGTCCAGATCATATTTGGGATCGTCCAAGTCTGAGGCGGCAAACGCCGTCTCCAGCAAAGCGTCGCCATCTACGAACAAATCCCTCACGGCACCGCCCACTAAGTAGAGCTTCCTGCCATTTGCAACGAAAAGCTCGGCGAGCGGCTTTGAAATATTAATAACTCTTTGAAAACGGTCGACAGTCACCTTGGTCACAGGTTAGTGCGTCGACTCAGGACTAACTATTGCCAATTGGCTGGACCAGTTTATTTCGTTTGGATTTCGGTACCTTAAAATCCGACATGAGATTTCCGCTGGGGCGCATTAACAAAAGGTACTACCAATCTAGAGTTTGCCCAGCGCGCGGCGGACAAAGTTAGTAAGCTGAATTCAGCCAGTGCAGCTTGTACAGAATCGAAGCACTGCGCGTGTGATTTCTTACGGCAACTTATGTATGTCTTGTTGCCGGGGTTCGGTTCGCGAACCTTTTGGGGGCCTGCCAAGGATACAGAGCAGCATCGTAAACTTCGGCGCGATAATGAAACGGGTATAGAAGATGAGTTCTGAGCCAGACAAGACGTTGGATTCGGAGGAAGCCAACCGGACACAAGACCCTGCGGCAGGGGCCAAAAAAATCATTATCGAATCGGGCAAGGGATGGAATCCCGGAGACCGTCTCCAGGTCGCAGTAGTCTCGTTCTCCCATACGATTCAGCATGGATACGTGGCGGCTCTAGGCGTTGCCTATCCCTTTGTACTAGCCGATTTCCACGTATCGTACGCAGTGCTTGGAATAATACTCGGCGGAGCGGGCATTGTTGGAGGACTGCTGCAGGGACTGGCGGGATTCGTGAAGAAATATTCCACCAAGATGCTGCTCGGCAGTCAGAATTTGGGAATGGCCCTATCACTCGCGGTAGCGTCGATATCGCCTGGAATTTTCTTATTTGGAGCAGCCAGGATTTTCGGTACCCTGGTCAGCTGGCCTCAGCACCCGGTTGGAAGCGCCCATCTCACAGAACGGGTTCCGCATCGCCGAGGGTTTGTGTTGGCAATGCATACAACCGGCGGCAACCTGGGGACGCTGCTGGCTCCTCTTATCACTTCGATAATCATTGCTTATTATGGGTGGAGGCCGGCACTGTTGACGATGGCAGGGCTCACAGCATTGGCATCAGTTCTCACCTGGACATCTGTGCATAGTCCCGACCATGTTTCAAAACACGAGCAACGCTCCAAGAGCGAGAAGAAACTGCCCGTTCAAGCGCCCGCCGCTGCCGGATCGCTGTTGCAGGCTCTAAAGCGGAGAGAGGCGAAGGCTGTGCTGGGTGCTGGGATGGTCTCTGGCGCAGGACGCGGACTTGGCGTGCTTGCCGTATACATTCCCGCCTATCTTCGCAGCGGCCTGCATATGTCTCCTTTGACAATTGGAATGCTGGTCACAATGGTGTCAGTTGGCGCACTGACGGGACCAGGTTTCGGAGGCCACCTTTCCGACCGGTTCGGACGCAGGCCGGTCCTGCTTTCCCTATATTTTTTCGGAGCGCTAGCGTTGACCGGATTTGTCCTTGTTGGCTCCAACCCAGTCATTGTGGGAGCCATGGGATTCTTGGTTGGAGTTTTCTCGTATTCCGAGCAGCCAATCCGCCAGGCACTGTTTTCAGACGTGATGCAGGGTGTGGATGCTAGAAAAGCTTTTGGCGCCTACTTCGCAATCTCTCAGTCGGTCGGAGCTCTCTGGATCACGGCGCTAGGCATCGTCATCACGTCACTGGGATTCAAGTCGGCATTCGTGACAATGGCTGGCTCTTTCATAGTAGCAGGGCTGATAATCGGAGTCTTTGCCAAGGAGGACCCGCAACTCACATCGACCCGGGCATGAGATTGCAGGTGTTTCATACGCGAGCCAAGGCAACGCAAATATAAATCGCTGATGCAACCCATGCTCGAATGACGTTTGTTTATCTATCCGAAATTACCAAGCTCGACCCTGCGAGTACCCCTGCATAGTGAAGCTATTCGATTCTGGGCTCAAACCCTCGATTCGATCTGACTACATAACTCGACTAGAAAGTCTTCGCAAATTCTCGCGGCTAGCAGGTCGAGTTGAATCTGCAGCGTGCGCAACCCCTGCGAATCCATCGTTTGAGAACCTGGAATATTGCCCAGGTTGAATTCGAACCTGCCGTTGATTTCGCAAAGAGTCTTGCTATCGTCTGCCGATGACAGCGATATGTTTCCGACGAAGCGCGGAACTTCCTGCTTCGCCTTTGCACCTTCTATAGTCACGGGAATATTTATAAATGCTCCCTGCTCGTGCACATAACCGAGATTGACCTCCAGCACAGGATTTTCCAGAGCCTTCGCTGTAAATAAATAGCCAAGTCCTTCTTTGGCAATTACGTTCTTGGCAGCACTCAACATGGGAGCGGACAGCCACTCGCCGTCCCGCAGCTGCAACTGCGACAAGACTTCCGAGCGCGAGGCCTCGATTAGAGCAGATCCGCTAACCGAAAAGTCCCTAGCTGGATCGCTGCGCACGTGCGGGTTCTCGGGAAGTCGAAGCTCGCCGCGTTCTAAGAGCAGGTCGCGGCTCGCTAGCTCGCTAAGCAACTCGGCCTGCATTGTCTCACGAAATCGGTTCACGGCAATCGACATCACTTCGTGCATGGGACACACGGTGTCCCATCTGCACGGGCCATTGGATAACGCACAGTTGACTGGATTGAGCGGTCCCTCGCCAGCCTCCAAAAGTTCCAGGACAGTAATGGCCTCCGGATCCTTTGTGAGGCGGTAGCCGCCCGTTTTGCCTGCACGCGATTCAACCAGTCTGTGCTGGATAAGCGCATCGAGAATCTGTGGAGTGTAGCTTCGAGGTATCGCCATTTCCGCGGCAATTTGGCGAACTTTGACATAGGTGTCTCCGTCGTATGCGCGCGCCAAGGCGATCCCGGCTTTTATCAAATAATCTGCTTTCTTGCTAAGCGAAAGATTCATGTTATTGAACTCGATTTCAAGCTAAAGTTTCCGATCTTTGCCATTTCCCGCACTTAAATACCAAACGGAGCTGAAGAAAAAACATCCACGGATGCTCGCGCCGTCGCGAGCACGAAATTGCCACTTCGCAACCTCGCACCCATAGGTCTTATAATAGTAGAACCATGCATACTTAACGATTATTAGAGCTCTAATCGATTATGCATGATGCCACTATGCCGGCGAACCGGCGCACTAAGAATCTTGCTTTTTCTCGCAAAGTTAGCTTCACCAATGACTTGCAAGCCTTTGGGTGCATTTTGGCGCCAATTCTCCCAGATTAAAGGCGAGAAGAAAAGGCCATTCGCTAGCTGCTCTTATACCGATATGTCTTACCATTTAAAAATTTTTCGCTACTCATTTTGATTTACTTTACGTTAACCGCTACAGTAACCATTAACTAGAGGCGCTAGGAGGCTGAAAAATGGCCAAGAGTATTGTTACTCAACCACGGTCAGATAAAAAGTCGGAACATAACGATCCCATCTCGTCGTCGATAAGACTACGGGAACCACGACAAAGCGGTATGGCGAAACATTTCGTGACTACCGATCCTGGGATCGATTTAACTGAAAATCGATTCTTTGGCCGATTTCTCAAGAAATCGCTCCGGAATAGAAAATTTCAGTTCTTTTTGATTCTTCCGAACCAGATAATCTTTTGGATAGTTATAGCAACTGGAATCTTCGGTGTCAGCGATCCCGGAAGGAACTTCGGGCCAGCGATCACATGGTACCTTTGGTTCGCTTTGGTCTTCGTTCTCATGGCCGTGATCGGTCGCGCATGGTGCGCCATGTGCCCGTTTGGCGGTTTCGGAGAATGGATCCAAAGAAGGACGCTATTCCAAAGAACCCAAAAATCTTTGGGACTTGGCAAGAAACTTCCGGAGTCATGGGCTGGACATGGTCTGCTGATTTCATCCATAGTCTTCGTAATCCTGACCTTCTTGGAGGAGTTCTTCAACATCGCGGGTCCGGGCGTTCCAATTGCAACGTCCATCATGGTTCTCTCGATAGTAGCCTTCGCTACTTTGAGCTTCCTCCTATTCGAGAGACGGACTTTCTGTCGATACCTGTGCCCTCTTTCTTCAGTTATTGCGACTGCAGGGGCCATGGGAAGTGTTGCCGGATTCAGGACGAAAGATCGCAACGTCTGTCTGAGCTGCAAGACAAAGGACTGCATGCGAGGCGGCGAAGATGGATTTGGATGCCCATGGTACACATGGCCGGGAAGTGCAGATTCAAACGCCTTCTGTGGTTTGTGCTCAGAGTGCTACAAGTCATGCCCATCAGACAACATCGGACTTTTCGTACAGAAGCCACTGACCTCGGTCATCGCTCCTACCCGCAGACGCTTTGATATCGGAATTTCGGTTGCGATATTGTTTGGCTTGGTGCTTTACCAGCAGTACAACGCACTTGGATGGTATGGAAGTGTGGACGACTGGCTAAATTCCCAGATCAACTTCCCCCACTACCCGAATCCGATTGCATACCTCGGAGGAATAGCGCTTGCAGTCGGAGCCATCTGGCTTGGTGTTTTGGGAATTCAGAAGCTTGGCGGCCTGAGGACAATCGTAGGCCAGAAAACAAGCTGGTTTGTCGCCTTCGCCTACGCGATTATACCCATCACTGGAATGGACTACTTTGCAAGGCAGCTCCCCAAGCTCTTGAAGCATGTCGTAAGGGTTCCATCAGCCGTTGTTTCTCCCCTGGGAATTAACCTTGGCATCTACAAGGTCCACTTGCTGACCGACCCGAGGATCGTGACGGTCCAGGTTGGAGTGATGGGACTTGGAACTGCTTTGACGCTTTGGTCTACATACAGAATTGCAAAGACTGACATTCAGCTCAATGCCAGCCGACCGAAGCTTGCACTGGCTGGCGCAATGGGGTTTGCCCTAGTGATTTGCGTAGCCGCAAGTGTCCTATACATGCCAATGCACGCGGCATCCTAACCGAGCACCATTTCAGAGACTGAGGAAGAAGGGAACCCAAAGTGGTTAGTACAAAAACTCCAATGGGGCCAGTGGATACAGAGTGGGGCACTGGACCGAATGTTCATATCCTTAAAGACCGTTGTGCTGGGTGTCAGGAGTGCATCATCAGGTGTCCGACGGGCGCGCTGACTCTGGACTCGGAGCAGTGGATCGCAGTAGCAGACGATTCGCTTTGCGTTGGATGCAGGCAGTGCTTCCGCACCTGCCCATTCTCTGCGATATACGTAGACGGTCCGCTGAAAGTAACTCCGGCCTACCCCGTGAGCTACGAACTGAAAGGTTCGCTGATCGGACAGGTGGAGGAAGTAATCCCCGGCTTTGAGAACTTCGATGAGCTCGTCAAAGCTACAGAGCGGTGTTTGCAGTGTCCGGACCCAACCTGTGTCAAGGGATGCCCGACCCACAACGACATTCCGGGATTCATCCGTGCTGCGCACGACGGTGACCTCGAAAGAGCGAGAGAGATTCTCGCGCTAACAAGCTGTCTGTCTGCGGCTTGCTCAAGAGTATGCGACTGGAATACCCAGTGCCAAGGATCCTGCTCATGGACGCTGGCCGGCGGAGACGCCGTCGAGATAGGTCGGATCGAGCGCTACATCGCAGATCACACGTCTGCTCCAGCGATCGCTCCCGCCGCCAAGAGCGGCCTAAACGTGGCGGTCATTGGCAGCGGACCCGGCGGACTCGGTGCAGCCTACGAACTTCGCAAAGCTGGCGCGCAGGTGACAGTGTTTGAGCGCGACAGCGAGCCTGGCGGAATCCTGAGATGGGGAATCCCCAGCTATGTCCTGCCATCCGAAGCTTGGCGCCCAAGCGTAGAAAACCTCAAAGAGGCCGGGGTCACCTTCAAATTCAATGAGGGCGTGGATCCCGCGTCGGCAGCCAAGCTGCTCAACGAATTTGACGCAGCAATCTTCGCTACGGGTGCATCCCAACCAACTCAGCCCCGCATTGACGGACTGGATCTGGCAGGGGTGGTGGACGCGACGTCGTTCCTCGAGAGCGCCAAATCGCTTATCGGCAGTGAAGACTTCAAACCCACTTTAACCGGCAAGAAGGTTCTAGTTCTGGGTGCAGGAAACACGGCCATGGACGTGGCGCGATCTGTACTTAGATTGGGCGGATCCTCGATCGCAATCGACTGGATGGACGAGCGCTTTGCGCGCGGCCGGCCTGACGAGATTGCTGACGCACGCAAGGAAGGAGTTGACGTTCGCTTCCTGACAACGGTCACCAAACTTATTGGTGACGGCACAGGACGCGTAGTTGCTGCTGAACTCAACTCTACGACCCACGCGTCGGCGGAGACCCTACCGACCATCAAAAGCGGTTCGGGAAAGACGATCAACGTGGACACGGTTGTGCTGGCTATGGGCTACCGAGTCGAGGAGGAATGGAAATCCCTTTCGAACTCGGTCAAACTCGGAGTCATGCCCAAAAAGGGCGGCTACAGGCTCATAGACCGCAGATGGCTTGGAAGCGGCTTCTTTGCCGGTAAGCCAAGCCTGGCAGCGCTTTCCTACGATCGGGAGCACCTTCGGGTAGAGTCGGCATTCCCTGTGAGTGACCGCATCTGGGCAATTGGAGACCTTCGCATCGGTCCCTCAACCGTGGTAGCCTCCATGGCTCAAGGAATGAGCGCCGCAAGAGGGCTTCTGGCCGATCTCGACAAGGAATTGGGGCGCGAAGCCGCTAGCAGTGCCGGCGATCGCCCAGTCTATGTCGGCTCGGCATTGATTGTCGACGACGGGGCCAGCGACGCTGTCAAAGAGGCATCAGCGCAAATTGGCGAGTCTCTATGGGGCAGCGGATGGGAAGTCAAGACATCAGACATAGCCCATCTAGACGACCTGGCGATGCTTGGCACCGACCTCTTGATCTTCGGTTCCCAGGTTCAAGGGACGCCGATCACGGGAGCGCATCTTTCGCGCAAGGCTATAACCCAGTTTCCGACTTTGCCTCCTCTGCATGGCAAGAAAGTGGCAACCTTCGTGGTCCACTCTCTTTCTGCGGGGAATTCAAAACAGGAACTGGCCGACCAGTTTGCATCAAAGGGCGCAAAGCTCATGGTCTCAGGTCAGATTCGCAGCAGAAGCCTGGCAAAAGATGCACAAACGTTCGCCGGAGAGGTACTCCGAGCCGTATATAAATAACAAAAATTCGCGCCACTAGCGAGCCTCAGTGGATCTTCTCATTCGAGAGGATCCACTGAGCTATTTAATCGGGCTGTTCGTTACGCGAATGTCAGCGCCATCGCTTCAGCGATGACCGCTCTGTTCAATCTGAAAGCGCCCTTTTCCTGGATTCCTCCAGAGCTTTGATCATCTCGAAGTTTATCGGGCCGTCACTATTGGGTTCGGGTTTGAGAGACTCTCCTGCCAACGCCGCCAGAGTGGCCGCCGTACTCTGTTCCAAAGCTGGAAGATCGTAACCCCCTTCCAGGAATGCCACCATCCTTGCCGACGGGGCCATCTGACGAACCCAGAGTGTTAAATCGGAGAAATCCGCAGAGGTAAGCCCCAACTCCGTGAGAGGATCACGCCTGTGGGAATCAAAACCTGCTGATATCAGCGTCCAGGTGGGCGCAAACGCGTCCACAACCGGCGCGACCATTCGATCGAGCGCTTCACGAAATGTCGGACCTGTGGTATCGGCCGGAACTGGAAGGTTTAGCGTGTAGCCCTTGCCGGCGCCGATACCAACTTCGCGCGCCCTTCCCGTGCCAGGATAAAGTGGATACTGATGTGATGACACGTACAATACTGACGAGGTGTCATAAAACATCTCCTGGGTGCCGTTCCCGTGGTGGGCGTCGAAATCAAAGATGAGGACCTTCTCGCCTCGGGCAACAAGATCCGCCGCCAAGACCGCAATGTTATTCACCAGGCAAAAACCCATCGCACGATCTCTGACGGCGTGGTGGCCCGGTGGCCTGACCGCCAAAAAAGCAGCGTCAGCCTGACCCTCGCGTATCTTGCGAGCAGCGCCCAATCCGGCTCCCGCCCCAAGCAGCACAGCCTCCCATGAACCAATGCTGGCAGTCGTATCGGGATCAAGCATTCCACCGCCCATCAGGCAAAACCTGCGCAAGGCGTTCAAGTAGGATTCGTCATGCACTCTGCAGATTTCTTCAATTGTCGCAGGCTGAGGTTCAAAAATCTCTATCGCATCTTTTATGCTGCTTATGTCGATTCCACGCCTGACAGCAATCAGCCTGTCAGGGGACTCGGGGTGCAATGATCCGGTGTCATGTTCAATGTATTTTGGATGAGTCCCAAATAGAATTACCATTTGCACACATCTTACCGTCCAACACCCGTGTAACATTTGCAAGCTGCCTCACCGAGCAGCGCCCTGGAGTTTGAAGATCATTGGATACCAAACCATCAGAGATAATAGAGTCCTGTGGCCAACACCTTAGGGTCGGACCTTGGCATTCCTCGAGCGGCCTGGCCCAAATCACTCCTTTGGCCGCTTTCGAACCATTGAAGGGCAAAGCCGTTCAAGTCGGTATTGAGCGCGCCATGAAGTCAGGCTACCGGACCATATACTCGAGCGCGCTTTTGGAGCACGAGATCAATGGCTTCCTCAAATGCGGCTTTACCGTAAAAGAACAGCTCCATGTTCTTAGGCACTCGCTCGCTCCGACCACGTCGCAGCGCGACGTTGCGAGCATAAAAATTAGAAAGCCGACGCGGCCTGAACTCGAGCAGGTAGTCCACCTGGACAAGAGTTGCTTCGATTGCTTTTGGACCATGGATGTCGTGGGACTGCGAGAAGCCGTAGAGGCCACTTCCAGGGCCAGGTTCCGGATTGCGCTCATCGAGGAGTCCGGGACAGAAACGATAGCCGGATACGCGATTACAGGCCTCGGAGACAAGAGGGGCTACCTCCAGCGCCTAGCGGTGGATCCTGATTATCAAGGCAACGGCATTGCGCAGCAGCTTGTTCAGGATGGATTTGGATGGCTGAGATTTTGGCGAGCGCGAGAAGAATATGTCAATACGCAAACCAAAAATGAAAGGGCTTTCAATTTCTACCTAAAAATGGGATTTACGCTTTTGCCTGAAAGGCTGAACATCCTTGAACTCAATCTCGGCGCCTAAAATTGCCTCTGGAAACGTCTATCCGCCAGAATTTACTGGCTAGCGTTTTATGTCATGGTATCTCACCATGCTTGGGCCAATCTCTGTACCTGCCGGAACGTAAGCACATATGTTGAATCCTCCTAAACACTCTGATCATGACCGCCCGAAGCGCATTCTGCCTTGGCGGGGACCCATGCTTATCGCCCTGACAGTAATCCTGATTGGAATCCTGGTTTTTCAAGAAAAACCGCATAAACCAAATACAAGCGCAACTACCACAACTACCCAGCCGAGCCAGTCAACCACTTCTACCATTCCTGGACCTCGCGAACACAATCTGCAGGTTTCCACCGGGCCAACCTGGGTGCGCCTGAATGCGCCTCAGTCGCTCGCTTTGGATACTTCATCCCTGGCCGGTCAAGGCGGCATCGCCGTTTCATTGGAACTTTTCTCCAAGATCCAGTCGAGATCAGAATTCCAGGTGATCATGAAATACGGTCTGAAGTCGCTGCCAATCGCCTCCTCCCCTCCCGTCGATCTGACTCGCCTTTCCCGAAATCCAGCTGGCAGCCCTTTGCTCAATTTTGAATTGTCGGAGACCTCACCTACCCGCCCGCTCCTAAATCAGGCAACGCCAACCAGCTTCATACAAATCCCATACTGCTCTCCGAACTGTTCAGGGGTCTACCCTTTGCTGGCAGTTTTCGTACAAGGCTCCCAAGTTATTGGAACTGCGCTCACAAACATTGCTTTGGAGCCGTCTTCACCCGTATCGAGCCCGCTGAACTTTGCGTTTGTAGTTAAAGCTCCTTTTTCAGGTAACTCCGCGAACGACCTGAACTCCTTGTCGGTTCTTGTTTCGGCAGTCAGCGCCAATCCCAGTGCAGATGTCACTTTGGATATTCCAGGAATTGTTCTGCAAGAAGCGGCGGCGTCGCACTTGAGCAGTGTCAAATTAGCGTTGGCTCAATTATCGAGCTGGGCTCAAAAACCCGGTCACCAGATAATAAACTCTGGTTTTGTACCAATAGATCTTCCGCAGTTGCAGTCGTCGGGCCTAAATGGAAGCATCAGCCGAGAACTCACCGCCGGACTGGATCAGTCTGAGCAGTTCCTGCATCAGCATCTCACAAAACTTGGTCCGCTGGCCGTGCAGGGAGGTCTGACATTCCAGAACGCGAACATGCTTGCAAGTTTGGGAGTGTCTGACATCATGCTCTCGGATAAGTACTTCGTTCCGTTTAGCGAAAAGTTTTCCCTGTCCAAACCATTTGTCATCGCCACCACTACGTCGAGAGATTTGACGGTTCTTGCTGATGACAGCGAATTGAAAGCCGACATAAGCTCGAGCTCGCAGCCATACCGAGATGCCAATCAGCTCTCAACCGACCTGGCCCAAATCTATTTCGATCAGCCAAATGACACCAGTCCCAGGGTCGTGGGCACGGTTTTACAAATATCCACTTCCCAGGATGCCGGGGTACTAGCTCAAATTTTGGCGGATATCTCGAGTTCCCCTTTTATCAAGACCGTGAACTTGAATTCAGCATTTGCATTGACTTCCGCCGACCAGTTGAGCTATGGAAAGCTGGCGGCTCCTGGACCCTACCTCGCATTTGATCCGACAAGATTTAACAGCCTGACTAATTCCATAGCCGCCCTCAATTCATCGCTAGGTCAAAACAGTGACCTAACCGACGCCAATTACAACCTTTTGGCTTCAATTTCTTCTAATTTGTCTCCGAAAAACTCGAGCAAATTCCTCAAACTGGGCCAGGCAGCCGTCGATAATGTATCAAGCAAAGTTTCGCTGGCTTCCAACAAAGCTTTCACGGTTACAGCGAGAAGAGTCCATTTGCCGATTGCCATTACTTCCGAATTTAAGGTGCCATTCAAGGGCATCCTAGTTATTACCTCCGACCGCCTGTCGTTCCCCAACGGCAACACAATACCGGTCACCCTTGACGGGCCCAACACGACGATTTCCATACCTATCTACGCAGAAACCCTGGGACTTTACCTAATATCTGCAAAGCTATTTACCACCAACGGGCAACTTGCCGTGGCGCATACCTCAATAGAGATAAGGTCCACCGCATTTTCCGCAGTCAGCATCGTGTTGACCCTTGGAGCATTTTTGGTACTCGCACTGTGGTGGATCCAGTCATTTAGACGCGGCCACGGGAGAAACAAGCGCCTCGTTCGGGAAAAGGGCTGATAATGGCTGGCCTTAGAAAACCCAACCTGAGCCTAGGTTTCGGTTCTGCGAAGGTAAACGCCCTGGCGATGGCCTCGGGGACTCTCGTATCACGGCTAACTGGGCTGCTCAGGCTGCTGACATTGGCCTACGCACTGGGGATCGGACCCTTTTCCGACTCCTTCAACCTCGCCAACAACACGCCGAATATAATCTATGACCTGCTATTGGGCGGAATAATATCGGCTTCCATATTGCCGGTATTCGTGGGACATCTTGCCAAAGACAATGAGAAATCTGCTTGGGACTCAATCTCCTCGATTTTCAGTATCGGGCTCGTGCTGCTGGTGGCCGGGACTGTTGTGTTTGAATTCGCAGCGCCTGCGATAATACACCTTTATTTAATTGTCAATCACGCGCAGATTGCCGTTCAACAGCAAAGGGTCGCAACCCTCTTGCTACGTTATTTTGCGCCACAGCTGCTTTTCTATGGCTTGATCGCACTTCTGACGGCGGTATTGAATGCTAGGTCGGTATTTGCTCCTCCTGCCTATGCCCCGGTTGTGAACAACCTCGTTGCCATATTCGTTTTTCTCATGTTCTCGATTGTGAAAAGATCGTTGGATCTAGGAACGGTGCATGCGTTTTCAGTACCGATACTCCTCCTTGGCATCGGAACTTCGGCCGGGGTGGCACTGCAGTTCCTGTTTCTGCTGCCTTCTTTGAAAAAAGCGGGAGCCAGGATCAGCTTTCACCCCGATATCAGAAATCCGGCAATTCATGAAATATGGGCGATATCCGGATGGACCATAGGATTCGTCATCGCGAACCAGATTGCCCTATTCTGGATTCTCGCCATCGCCGACAGCTCGACTCCCGGAACGGTGAGCGCCTATACCTACGGCTATATTTTCTTCCAGCTTCCCTATGGTATCGCCTCCTACTCCATTATGGCTGCGATCATGCCGGATCTCGCCCGCTCTTTCAGCCAAGGGCAGATTCAAAGATATAAGAAGCGGCTTGGAATAGCGCTGAGATCGTCGGTTACGATTATGATTCCAGCCGCATTCGCGTATCTCGCGATTGCCCGGCCAATACTGACGCTCCTGTTGGACCACGGAGCAGTCAATCCGCACGGAGTTGCGCTTACAACCAGTGCGCTCGACGGACTTGCAGTGGGGCTGCCGGGATTTGCTGGCTATCTGGCAGTTGTCCAGGCCTATCAATCCATCAAGCGCACTCGAATCGTTTTTGTTCTCTATCTGATCGAGAACGGACTTAATATCATTTTGGCCGTGCTCCTCCACCTGCGTTATGGCGTTTTTGGACTGGCAATCTCTCTTTCTATCGCATATTCAGTGGCATTCGTNGTTGGCCTTGCGACCCTTATGCGGAATCAACTCTCCCCCGACCTCTGGGAAATACTGAGACCCTGGATCAATTCGTTGGCTGCTTCCGTAGCCATGTACGCAGCACTTAGAATACTCATCTCTAGAATTGGCATATCAACTGGACTACATTTGCTTTTTGAGGTGATTCTCGAGGTTATCGTTGGGGGAATCGTTTTTGCTGTGGTAACAATTGTTGGAACCCAGATCGACTCATTGACAGACAGGGGTCATTAAGTGAGCGTAAAAGTCGTTGTGGATTCGGGAAGCGATATTCCCCGTGACTTGGTGCTGGAACATTCCCTTGAAATCGTTCCCCTTAAAATCAGATTTGGAGAACGGGAATACGTCGACACCAAGGACCTGACAACCGACCAATTTTGGGACCTTTGCGAGACGTCGAAGGAACTACCTCAAACCGCAGCTCCTTCTTCGGGAGATTTTGAGACTGCATTCAACAACGCTCTAGATGAGGGTTTCGACCAGATCGTTTGCATAACCCTTTCCTCTGACCTTTCCGCGACCTACCAAGCTGCCACTTTGGCGGCAAAAACTTTTGAGAACGACCTGAAAATCGAAGTGATCGATTCGAGATTGGCCACATTTGCGATGGGAAATCTGGCCATCACCTCCGCAATTGAAGCCAAGAAGGGATCCAGCGCGGCCGAAATCGCCTCTCTTGTCCACGCCCGGATACCCTATGTCCACGCATTGGGAGCTTTGGACACCCTGGACAACCTAAGAAAAGGCGGCAGAATCGGGAAAGCGGCCGCCCTCTTCGGATCATTGCTGTCATTCAAGCCGATTATCGATGTTCGAAATGGAATAATCGAAGCTGACTCGAAGCAAAGGACGAGAAGCAAAGCCCTCAATTACCTAATCGAAAAGGTAGTTGGCTATGGGGCCATCACAGATCTAGCCATTATCCACGCCAACGCTCCGGATGTCGATGAATTCGCTGAAAAGCTAAAAGATGCAACTGGCGTAGATGATTTGAAAATCGCCAAAATCGGCGCTGTAATTGGAACACACGCCGGACCTAGAACAATGGGCGTAACATTTAGAACACTCAGCTAAGCGTTGACCATAAAGACGGTGAGAAAGACAGAGCTAGATTGATCACAAACCCTGGAGGGAATCATATTATGGAATCTCCTGATGAATCGACTACGAAGTCAGGGGCTTGGGAGACTCGTACCGCAGACACAATAGAGTCTGTCGTCGGCGCTCTTCGCGAGAAGACCGTAGCGCCGCTGGTAAGGATCACCCGAGCGGTAATTTACGGTCTTTTGGCCCTGGTGGCATTGGTCGTTGTTGGCATTCTGCTATCTGTATCGGCCGTGAGGATTCTCGACGTCTATGCTTTTGGAAACCGCGTCTGGATCTCCTATTTTGTCATTGGCGGAATTATCACGGTCTTGGGTTTGTTGGTATGGATGAAGCGAACAAACCACCGGTAACGGTCATATTCGAGGTTAGGTTACAGTGTCTGAAAAGGTGAAGGTTGTAATAATTGGTTCTGGCCCTGCAGGATTGACGGCAGCGATTTATACAGCACGCGCAGATCTGAATCCTATCGTAATTGAAGGTGAGCCCTCCTCCACCACTGACCAGCCCGGAGGGCAGCTCATGTTGACTTCGGATATCGAAAATTATCCGGGCTTTGTGGATGGAATCATGGGGCCTGAGTTGATGTCCAACTTTAGAAGCCAAGCCCAGCGATTTGGAGCTAAATTCGACACCACTAAGGCATCCAGGGTCGATTTTTCTGAGCAGCCTTTCAGGGTGTGGACCAACAACCAAACTGGAGATGACCCAGCGTACATAGCTGATTCGGTAATCATCTCTACCGGCGCGCGCTCCCTGTTGCTCAACATCGACAGGGAAACCGAGCTCATTGGACATGGATTATCCACCTGTGCCACCTGTGACGGGTTTTTTTTCAGGGATCAGGACATCGCGGTGGTGGGTGGAGGCGATTCTGCGCTTGAGGAAGCCGGGTTCCTTACGAAGTTTGCCAAGTCTGTCACCGTGATCCATCGGCGCAATGAGTTGAGAGCCTCAAAGATCATGCAGGATCGCGCCTTCGCCAATCCCAAGCTTTCCTTTATTTGGGACTCGACTGTCACCGAACTGCACGGAGAGAAATCCTTGGAAGGAGTAACGGTCACAAATCGCGTTACAGGCGACAACACCGAACTCCCGGTGACTGGTCTGTTTGTGGCTATAGGCCACTCTCCCAACACGGACCTGTTCAAGGGCCAGATTGATATGGATGAGGTCGGCTACATAATCACGAATAGTGGTACAACAACAAATGTTCCAGGAGTGTTTGCCTGCGGCGATGTCCAGGATCATATATACCGGCAGGCCATTACAGCAGCAGGTTCGGGCTGCATGGCAGCAATTGATGTAGAAAAATGGCTAAAACAGTCTGAAAGCTAGCCCCCCGTCGAAATAACCGCAAGAATAATATATTTGGAGATAAACTGTGGCTCAAACAACGCTGACGCTAAATGATTCCAATTTTGATGAACAAGTGATTGCTTCCGACGTCCCAATTCTCGTAGACTTTTGGGCTGAATGGTGTGGCCCATGCAAAATAATCGCTCCGATCCTCGAAGAGATCGCGGAACAAAACAACGGCAAGCTAGCAATAGCGAAGCTGAACGTGGACGACGCAATGAATACGGCGCGCCGGTTCCAAGTCATGAGCATTCCGACGCTGATCCTTTTCAAGGAGGGGCAGCCAGTGGCTCGCATAGTGGGAGCCAAGCCAAAGGGCCAACTTATAAAAGATCTGGAACCTCACCTATAAGCTCGACTCTCCAAAGCCCGGGTGACAATTCAGAGGATATTCTTCCAGGTGAGCAGACCCTTAGCCGGCGGCTGGACGAGCTTGGCTTCGAGTCGTCAGGAAATGACCTTTCCGCCAGAATTCTGAAATTCCAGCAATCGAGAGCATTGCCGCAAAATGGCGTCTGCGACGCGCTCACCTGGAAATCAGTGCTTGAAGCAAGCTATCGTCTGGGTGACCGGCTGCTGTACTTTCGAATTCCGATGATTCGAGGCGAAGATGTCGCGGAACTGCAAAATCGGCTTGGGTCACTCGGATTTGACGCCGGACGGGTCGACGGAATTTTTGGGCCTGACACTCTAACTGCGCTAAAGGACTTCCAACGCAATGTCGGCCTTCCAATCGACGGCATCTGCGGACCAACAACTGTTGACGAGCTGCTTAGAGTATTCCGCAACTCTGCAACAAACGTTCATTCAGTGAAAGAAGTTGAGATAATACGATCTCAAACCTCACCCATCAGCGAACTCAACATTGTCATAACCCATCAAGGCTTCATGGGCGGGCCGGCAGAACTGCTTAGATCGGCGCTTGCCTTCAAGGGAGCTCGTGCGCAAGTCATCATGCATCCAGATCCATCCGCACTTGCAGGGCTGGCCAATGCCTTGAAGTCAGACATATGCATACACATCGAAGAGCAAAGAGGTAAGCAGGAAATCCACTTCTATCAGGGATTTTCCTATGCTTCGGCAAGCGGATTGGCATTGGCAAAGCTCATTGCCAAACACATGAATGCCCCCGATTGCCACTTAGGCGTGGCTGTCGTCGGTATGAACGTCCCTGTTCTGCGAGAAACCAAGATGACCGCAATAGTGCTCTCGATACAGGACGCCTCGTTCTGGGTTCTCTACACTCCCAAAACCTCTTTTGCCATAACAAAAGCGATGAGCGAATGGACCTCAGGCAATTTCCGCCAATATATCTCAACGTAATCCACAAAGTTATCCACACCTTGTGCATTAACTAAAGAATGATCCTCAATCTTTACTATTGCTCTAAGGAATCTGCCAGTATCACCTTGTATATGCGCTCCAGATCTTCAAGGCTGGCGAACTCTATAACGACTTTACCCCTTTGGATCGAGGGATCAGAAGAGAGAAAATCGACTTTAACTCTCGTCGAAAACAAATCCTCGAGAATCTCTTCGAGCTCGAGCACGACGGCTGGCTTCGATGACGCTTTTCCGCTGGCGCTACGGTGCAGCTTCAGTCCGTCTTCCGGGACGGCATCAGCTATTGACTCGCGTTCTTTGCGAATCTCCTCCTCCGCCACTCGAACGGATAAGCCTTCGTCGGCTATCCTGCGAGCAAGCCTTTCCTGAAAGCTCCTGTCGGGAGAACCAAGAAGAGCGCGGGCGTGCCCAGCAGAAATTAGTCCCTGGGCAATCATGCTCAAAATACTCGGTGGTAACTGCAAGATTCTCAGCGAGTTCGTAACCGACACACGGGATTTGCCCATACGCAGTGCGAGTGTTTCGTGGGTCAAACCAAAATCTTCTATCAACTGCTGATATGCGGAGGCCTCCTCCAGCGGATTGAGATCCTGCCTGTGGAGGTTCTCTACTACTGCCCTCTCAAGCGAAGAAAGCTCGTCGGCACTTTGAACCAGCGCCGGAATGCGATCCAACCCAGCACGTTTGGCCGCCCTAAAACGCCTCTCCCCCGCTATGATCTCGTAAGTGTTCTCCGAGGTCGTCCTAACCAAAATTGGCTGGAGAACCCCAATAGCCGCTATAGAAGCTGACAGTGCATTGAGACCTTCTTCGTCGAAGGCCTTTCTTGGCTGATTTGAATTCGGAGAAATCGAGGCCAAGGGCAGCTCACGATAGATTGAGCTCTCCTCTCCCCTTTCGCCGATAGGCAGAAGTGACCCAAGGCCTCTTCCCAGACCGCCCTTACGCGACATTCATAACCTCCTTGGCCAGCTCTCTATACGCAATAGCGCCTCTTGAGTGCGGATCGAAGACTGTAATCGGCTGCCCAAATGAAGGAGCCTCAGAGATTCTGACTGCACGTGGAATAACATTTTTACAAACCTTATCGCCGTAGAAGTTCCTAACATCCTCTACCACTTGTTCCGCGAGCTTGGTTCGTGCATCGTACATCGTCAGCACTACGGTAGAAATATCCAAAGAGGCGTTCAGGCTGTTTTGGACAAGCTTCACATTTCTAAAAAGCTGGCTAAGTCCCTCAAGCGCATAATACTCGCACTGAATAGGCACCATTATCTCAGTTGCGGCGCAAAGAGCATTGATGGTTAGAAGTCCCAGCGATGGGGGACAGTCAATGAATACGAAGTCGTAATCCTCCAGGACAGGCTGCAAAGCCTTGCGTAATCGCAGTTCCCGGGAAAATGTCGATACAAGTTCAATTTCCGCTCCGGCCAGGTCGATTGTCGAAGCACACGCGAATAAGTTCTTGACAGCGGTTGGTTCTATGGCATCCTCGATCGGAATGTCCTTCATGAGCACGTCATAGATGGTGTAATCCAAGGACCGGGCATCGACCCCCATGCCCGTGCCGGCGTTGCCTTGCGGATCCAGATCGATTACCAAGATCCTGTTACCCATCTCAGCCAGCGCGGCTGCAAGATTGATAGCGGTCGTAGTTTTCCCCACGCCGCCCTTCTGGTTGGCAATTGCGATAACGCGCACTCCATTGCTAGCTTCTGACAATTTACTTCCTTCCAGCCCGCGCTAAAACCATAGCCTAGTACCGGCTACGCCTGCCTATATTAGAGCACTTTTTTGATGTTCCACGTGGAACACAAGAAAACCTTCATATGATTGTTCCACGTGGAACGAATTAAAACAACGGATTCTTCTCAGGGATACCTACGTCACGAGGAAACTTTCCTCGAACTCTACGATTCTTAATCATCCAGCAGTAAGAGAACTTAAATCTAGCAAAAGTTGGTGGCGAAAATCCAAGAAGATTCAATCCATCTTCCGGCCAGCGTCCATCTCGCGAATCCGGAGGTTCCGACACCAACAATACCCCGCCCACCTTCAATAATCCGCTGGCATTCTCTGCCGTGGCTGCTGGAGAAGCAAAACCCCTGGCGGTAACTAAATCAAATGACAAGCCATACCCGGGTAGATTAGCGCATTCCTCGCTCCTGCCGCCAAATATGGCTACCCTTCGCTCCAAACCCAGAAATGAAACCATCTCCTCAAGAAATAGCGAGCGCTTCATCATCGAATCGATAAGCAAAAACTTCGAATCCGGAAACCAGGAGCTCAAGAACAAGCCTGGCACGCCTGCTCCAGATCCTAGATCGGCGCTAAAAAAAGAGGACGGAAGCAATCCCGTCCTCATTATCTCATCTATGGAATCTGCAAAACCTAAAGCATGCTCGTAAACCGATTCAACGGGCTTGGGGCCGATAAAGCCAATCTCCTGAGCTCTTAATAGCCAACTGCGCTGCTCAAAGGAAAGGTCGCGCAATACTACTCAGCCTGAGCTTCTTCTATTGCGTCGTCCGTTGCCGCCTCTACGACCACGTACCTCCGCGGCTCATAGCCTTCGGAACGAGTCTTGACGCCAGATACCTCTCCGATTACGTCATGCACAATTTTGCGGTCGGAAGAACTCATAGCCTCAAAGACCTTGCTGACACCGGTTTCCCGAACTTCTTCGGCCAGCTTTCGAGCAAATGCCTCCAAAGCAGCACGTCGCTTCTCGCGATATCCATC
>DAHVKW010000220.1 GCA_027320695.1 Actinomycetota bacterium
CTAGCCGCTTGACCAACCCGGCAGATAATCCACCTAAGGATCGGGAGATTCTGTCCAGGGGTTGGGGTCCATCTCAGAGGGCTTTGATGAGCCGGGACTCTCAACATCGGTCGACAGCGATGTAGCGTTATTACTTGCCACACGTCACGCCATCGATATCACAGGTTATACGGATTTTCCCGAGGGCACGTGGCACGAATATTTTGCGGTTTTCGCATTAGGCCATATCGGTTTCGCTACGCGGGAGGATCTAGAGTTTCAGGAGCGCACACCCCTGACAGAAATTCAAAGCCATTGCTGGTCTGAAATACTGGGCTATCGAGCCGTAGATGCGATGGAAGCTGTTGTCGTCGCGGAATGGCTTAAACGAGAAGCGTCTTTTACTACTACATTAGAGGAACAGGTCGGTAAGCATTCTCAACAAAGAATTAGCTTACAGGCCCAGCGGGCCGCCATTGCCCGGAATAAAAAGACCACCCAATTAAAACAGGAATTTCTTGCGTTTCGCAAA
>DAHVKW010000221.1 GCA_027320695.1 Actinomycetota bacterium
AATCAACTCATAGGTTCATAGGCCAATTTGAGGGCAATACTAGCTCTATCCAAATAAGTTGGAGCTAGTATTGCGCCATTTAAGTGAGATTCTGAGTGTTGTTTCTGCAATCGGCGGATTGGATCTAATTGGGTGACCAGTCGCAGCAATTCTGACAGGTGTAAGTCCAATATGGGCGACTCAAAAGGTTTCTGAAGGCGTGAATTGTCATGAACCGGATGCTGGTGCTTTGGTTTGAGCGAGTGTTTGTAGCCAGCCAGAGCGGGCGACGAGAATCGAACTCGCGTTCTCAGCTTGGGAAGCTGATGAATCGGTAATTTCTGTGCGCTTTCTACCAGCCTATTGTCTGGATACGTGCTGATGAGACAGGAAATAGACAATCTGCCAATATCCGTTGCAAACCGTTACAGACTGCTATTATGTGCAATTTGTAGCAATAAGCGATGGGGATCCATGAACTCGGCGGTGCTTATCAAGTGCCTTAGAGAGGTCATTGAGAGTTAGATT
>DAHVKW010000222.1 GCA_027320695.1 Actinomycetota bacterium
TCCACGTCGCTTGAGGCCGGGCAGGTCAATACATGATGCCTATAGCCGCTTTGAGCGGCTCACAAATTAAAGCCCCCGGCTCTGCCGGGGGATATTTACCCGCTTGACCAACCCGGCAGATAATCCACCTAAGGATAGGGAGATTCTGTCCAGGGGTTGGGGTCCACCTCATGCTTGAGACAGTCCGATCTTGAAAAGCACAATTCGGGTAAGACCATTTTGGATAAAACCGCCAATTTTAGACCCTTAGTGGTAGGTGCGCCGCGAAGTGGCTTCGCATTACTCTCTAGCGTCATTATCCACTTTCTGCCCCTGGCTCCACATGACATCGGCTTGCGCCAGGAGGTCCTGAATATCCTGTTGCGAGGAGTCGGCGACTATGTCTCAAACAGTATCGTCGCGCGCTTTACTAGGCACGAGATCACCAATGACTTGCTGTATAATCCCAACTTCCGCTACTTGGTAGGCGGGCCCAAATGGATCCCCCGGGACCGGCAGGATGATGC
>DAHVKW010000223.1 GCA_027320695.1 Actinomycetota bacterium
ACCCCTTCTTTATCTTGCGTTCCGCTTTTCTTTCGGTAGACGCTTTTTTGGGCGTTTTCGTCTACCCGGTAGACGATTCTTTTGGGCAGTGTTTTCCGGGAAGATAATTTTATTAGCCGATAATAGGGCGACCGTCTACCGGGTAGACGATTACCTTGAAGCGTTACCCCCGAAATCCACGGCCAGAAGCCCAGACAACGAAGCGGGGTCCAACCGGACCCCCGGCGGCAGGCTGGGTTGTGGTCGGCAAGCCGGGGCGTGGCCCGGCTGGTCCCCTGCAAGGGGAACCGTCCACAAGGCGGTGGAGCTGCGGGGATAACGCGACCACATGTCCTGCGGGAGGAAAAGCGCGGATCGTCTACCCGGTAGACGATTAGGCGATGTCGTTTTTTCGGAAAGACGATTTTATATCAGTAGTCATCATCATCATCGAGAGCGGGTGGTTGAATGTGTGACTTCCGGGAATTTCTGACCGGGCCACCAAAAATATCTCTGAGTCGGAT
>DAHVKW010000224.1 GCA_027320695.1 Actinomycetota bacterium
GAGCGCTCGACAAAGCTGTCTATACCTGATGATCGTGTCCGCCATGCCGGTTCGCCCAGAGACCCCGATGATTCGGGCCATGGAGTGGCTGTTGACCGGCGATGCCTTGGATGCCGAGTGGGATATGTTTTCCGAATGTTACCCAAAATGTTACCCAAAATGGAAAACAGGCACTTAGGTGTAAACCTAAGTGCCTGTTTTATTTGGTGGGTTGTGAGGGGATCGAACCCACGACCCGCTGATTAAGAGACGTTCGCATAGCTGCTTTGCCCAGGCTTCGAGATTGAAACCGGCATCGAAATCTGGGAAAAATGCCTGGTGTGGATGGAAACCCAAGGACAGAACCTCACTGTAGAGCCGTGTATCTTCGTTCAAAACGCGCATAACGTAATTGGCGTTTGATTTGTTGATCGATTGTGGCTTTGTGTTGATGATTTTGCCTTTCCCATGGCAATAGAACGTGACGGCTTTATTGTTCTCAAGCAATATGACTTGACCAA
>DAHVKW010000022.1:0-4556 GCA_027320695.1 Actinomycetota bacterium
GACCGAGACGCGGATGTATTCATGACTCGGCGTTCGGGTGCGGATGGCTTTGTAATCAAACCGCTAGATTCGCTCAAGATCAAGCGTGCTGTTTCCTCGGTGCTCAAATCCGGCCGATATGAAGACCCGGCTTTTGCACCTGCCAATTGAGTTGAATCCCAGCTAGTATCTATCTGAGCCGCCGGTGCGGCTTACTTGTATCACGGGAAGTAGCGCAGCTTGGTAGCGCGCAGCGTTCGGGACGCTGAGGCCGCGGGTTCAAGTCCCGCCTTCCCGACCAGCAATACCGCGAGTCGAAGGTTTATCTGCCACCATCAAGAACCTGCTTTGCCACAATCTGGCCTACACCGACGCCAAAAACCGCAAGACTGCAGCGCAAGGCGAGGTGTATAGAAGGCTGCACCCGCCTGGCAACCTGTGAATGGACTCAGATCTCGGTCACATCCACCGCGTCAATCAATTCATCTTCAATCTGGGGTACGGCCGCATTTCCATGAAACATGTAAATGACGGTATGCCGTTTGACCAGGAACACAAATGCAATGCCCATCGCGATCAGAATTCCCACGACATAATCGACGGAACCTCCGATAGCCCTTGGCCCAAAGATGAAGAACCCAATCATGAACATGAGAAACGTCAAGGCAGAAATTACCGAACCTGCCAGCAAAACCCGGTGTCGGTGGGAAACTCCATCAACCCTCGAAGTGTGCATCCTAAAGAGAAACACCGAAGCTGTAACCGAATCCAGAAAGAACTCGGTCACCAGAAAAAATCCAGCCGTCGAAAGTACCAGACCAAAGAAAGAACTCAAAGTGGAAAACAGGCTCTGCAAAAGCGTCACCGCAAAAGCTGCCCCAAGCGTAGCAATCGTCGCAATTCCTGGGATCCCCCTGTTGTTCACCTGCCCAAAGGCCCTAAAGACCAGGCCTTCTCGCCCCATAGCGTGCAGGGCCCTAATAAGGATGAAAGAGGTAAGCCAAAGGCCTCCAGCGGTTGAAGCCAGCACCGGAATGAGCATCAGAAACGATGCGTGCGGCAGCAGACGCTGCGCCCAGACCGACATCGGGTTTGCTGCGCCAGATAGTAAACCTAAGGGGGTTTCACCGAACATCAGGGGGTACATCACCGCATAAAAGCCCAGGGCCAACAACGCGCCGACAATCCCGCCGAGGCCAGGATCGCCCTTTGGATTGACTGACTCCTCCGACGCGTAGCTGTCGATCTCCCACCCGTCAAGAATGGTTGCCGCCACCACGGCCGTGACGATCATTCCCCCGATTGGCGGCTTCCCGAAGTGCATTGGCACGGAGATCGCATGCCACCTGGAAATGGCCAATATGACGATTGCTAGGACGGATAAAATCTCAACTGCCAAAAAAATCTGTGTCAACTTAGCCGTTGGCCGCGAGCCTCTCAACAGCGGAATCAATGCGAACCCCGACCAAAACATTGCCGCGATTATCTCGGCGAATGTGGAAGGGTGATACGAGGGGAAAATCAGATTCAGCGTGTAGTTTGCTGCGGGGATAATGATCGGCGGGATTGAAGCGAAATATGCCAGGATCAAGACCCAGGCTTGAAAACGCGAAGCCTTTATTCCCAACACCCTCGCAGACCAGTGATACGACGCTCCGGCGTGAGGAAAGTGCCTGTTCAGCAGTCTAAAAATAAACGACGCCAGAATAAACGGGATCGCAATTAGTCCGATTGACGGAATGGTCCATAACCCTGCGTTAGCGGCCATCACACCGCCTGTGGCTGCAATCGAGAACAGTGGCCCAACACTTGAAACAGATAGGGCCACCAAATCGGCCATCTTCAGGTTCTGCTTCAGAGCGTTAGGCGCCTTATTCTGGGTTTTAGGTACCATCAAAAATTTTCACCTTTGCGCCAGACCTCGGACCCGAGCAGCGCTTGCGTTCCATAAATGCGACTTGTTCGCAGTAACCAGTATAAGCTTGCTGGAGCCCCCACCAGTCGGAGTTCGACAAGCGGCAATTCACCGGAATCGCCAACCATGCCGGACGGAACTTTACAGTAGGGAAATCCTCAAGATATATCGAGGTCCCCAACGTGCCTGTGCGGCATCTGAGCTGCCGGAATTCGTCCCAGCCTCCCGGCTTGGAAATCTTCGATGGCCTTGACAATCTCATCCTCAGTGTTCATCACAAATGGACCGTAATGCACAACTTTTTCGCGAATCGGAAGTCCGCCAAGGATTAGCAGCTCGAGGTCCGCTGCATTTGAATCTTGCTTGGCGGAAGCGCTAACCGAGATCCAGTCGCCTTCGCCAAATACGACTAGCTGACCGGTCTGAATCGGCCGCTGGTCCTTTCCGACACTCCCCTTTCCTGCCAGCACGTAGACGAGAGAATTGAAATCACTTCTCCATGGCAGCTCAAGGGTCGCACCTGGACTTGCTGAGGCGTGGACCAAGCTTATCGGGGTAAATGTAGATCCGGGGCCCTTGTAACCAGCCACCTCGCCAGCTATTACCCGCAAAAAGACGCCCCCGTCATATGACGAGACGAGCGTCGCTTCCTTGGCCCTAATGTCTTGGTACGCAGGTGGACTGAACTTGTTTGCAGAAGGCAGATTCACCCATAACTGAATCCCGTGAAAAAGTCCGCCGGCCAACACAAGATGCTCTGGCGGCGCTTCGATGTGGAGTATGCCAGAGCCAGCAGTCATCCATTGGGTATCGCCGTTCGTGATAGTTCCTCCGCCCCCATTCGAATCCTGATGGACGAAAGTTCCGTCGATGATATAAGTTACCGTTTCAAAGCCGCGGTGTGGATGCCAAGGCGTTCCCTTGGCTTCTCCTGGCGAGTACTCGACTTCCCCCATTTGGTCCATGTGAACGAACGGGTCGATCTCATTCATGCTTACCCCAGCAAATGCCCGCCGAACCGGAAATCCTTCGCCCTCGAATCCACTGGGGGCTGTGGTAACAGACTTAACCGACCTTTCCCTAAGCACTCCCTTGTCCAACCGGGAGATCCTAGGCAGGGTAAGAATATTCTCCACAGAAATAGCTGGCATGTCGAACTCCTTAAAAACTCGCACTGGTTCTAAAGCCCTCACAAGACTGAACACCGCGAGCGCACCTACTATTCCTTGCAGGCAGTGACAGCAGACGGCCAAGCCGCCGTGATCGGAACGGACTTTTCGATAAGGGCTAATAGCGTACTCAATCGGTCGTTATAGGGCTACTGAAGCTCACCGTTTCGATACCATTGGCCAACCAGTTTTAGGAAGCTACTTGCCAGTTCGTTCATCGCCGAGCTTTTAGACCAGAGGGCCCTAATCGATCGATCGAGGGCGACCCCCTTTGTCTTTACGATCACCAACCGCCCGCTTTCGACCTCCACCTTAGTGACGAGCCTAGAGAGTACGCCCGGAGCGACTCCGGAGCCAACCATGGATCTAATTGCCACGTTTGACCCGAGTTCCACCATCGGCAAAGTCTTCAACCCTTGGGCTTCAAGCGTCTTATCGAGGATTTCCCTGGTTCCAGAACCGATCTCTCTCACGATCAGGGGAGTTGAGGCCAATTCCCTAGCGGTCACGATCTTTTTTCGATTAGCCCAGGGGTGCCCAGGCGCCACAACTACAACCAAATCGTCACTACATATCATGGCGCTGCTAAATTCCGGAGCCACGCTCCAACCTTCCACAAAACCGATATCCGCCTTTTGGGCTCTAATTGTCTCGATTATGCGTTGGGTGTTGCCGACCTGAAGCGACACGGAGATATCCATGCCTGCCGATCCGAGCTTGCTAAGCCAGACGGGCACGAGGTACTCCGAAACCGTCATACTTGCCGCCAACCTAAGACTGGTTTGGCCCTGCTGACGCAGCGCTTTAGTAGCTCTCATCAAATCGGCGACGCCCTCGAGAATCTGCGCGCTCCACTCCACGACGGCAACTCCGGCAGGCGTTAATTGCGCACGCCCCGTAGAACGGTTCAGTAGCGTCAGGCCCAGTACCTTTTCCAAAGAGTGGAGCCTCATGCTCGCCGCAGGCTGGCTGACACCATGAACAATGGCGGCCTGACGGATCGACCCGAACTCGCCTACGCTGCGCAGTAAATCGAGCGACACCAAGTCTGGTACAGGCAATTGAATAGGCATAAGGCAAGCTTATAGGTTACTAATTAATTCAGGGTAACCTCGGAATCCGACGCGCCCCAATACTGTATCCATGGCAAATCCATCCACCATTTCGAACCTAAACGGGTCTTCGCTTGAAGATAAAGAACCCAGAAATTTAAAACGAGCCAGCCTTCGTCAAATAGTTCCAGGACTCGCGGTAGCTATAGCCCTTGCAGCCATCGCTACCGTTCTTGGCAAATTGGCGCCCATCGTTGGGGCGCCGGTCTTTGCAATTGTTGTCGGGATTATTTTTGCGAGCTTTCGAACTCATTCACCCAAGCTGCAGCCCGGACTTTCATTCTCTAGCAAAGCAATTCTGCAAGGTTCGATCGTGGTGCTTGGTACCGGGCTTTCGCTGCGCCAAGTCGTCTCAACCGGAACAGCCTCGTTTCCGGTCCT
>DAHVKW010000022.1:4656-19936 GCA_027320695.1 Actinomycetota bacterium
GCTATCGCGGCGACCGACGCGGTGATCAATGCGCCGGAGACCGACGTCTCTTACGCCATTGCGACGATCTTTACCTTCAATATCTTGGCGGTGCTCACATTCCCCACTCTTGGACACCTGATGTCGCTTGCGCCACACGCATTCGGTCTATGGGCCGGCACCGCGGTAAACGACATGTCCTCAGTAGTCGCGGCCGCATCGATCTTCTCACCAGCCGCGACCTCATACGCAGTCATCGTCAAGCTAACCAGGACGCTGATGATAATTCCGATAACCGTGGCATTGGCAATTTGGCGCTCTAAGATTACAGGCGATCCTTCCGGCCGCACCGTTAAAACCAGCCACTTCAAGCATATTCGCCATATTTTCCCCATGTTCATAGGATGGTTTCTGGTCGCGGTCTTCCTGAACAGCTTTGGACTGATTCCCAACGCGTGGCACTCGCGGCTGTCTACCCTGGCTCAATTCATGATCACGGTCGCCCTCGGCTCGATTGGCCTATCCACCCGAACCGACAAAATCAAGCAAGCAGGCCTGAGACCTTTAGCGCTGGGAGCGATTCTCTGGGTGCTGGTCGCCGGGACCAGCCTGATTCTCCAGCTCCTGACAGGGACACTTTAAGAACTCCAAACTCAGACAAATATCCAAATGCCAAACCACGAACGACTGTCTGGAATCAGCAAGCTAGCTCAAACGCTGTGAAGCTTGCCCGTTGAGTCTTCAATAATCTTGCTGAGCTCCTGCGGTATTCCGACCCAGCGTGGCACGCGCTCTTTGTATTCCAGATAAGTTTCTCCAAACTTCTCCGTCAAGCGCGCTTCATCTTTCTTGACTCTCTCGTTGTACCAGGGTACGAGGGCAGAAAAGGTGGCAAGCGCAACTGGGGACCGAGTGAGAAGGGTCAGGCTGCTAAGAAATATTATGTGCCCTAGGTACATTGGATTTCGGGTCCACCGGTAGATTCCGGATGTGACTATCCCTTCTGGAAATCCCTGCGACATTCCCGGCGGCCCACCGCCTATCCTCTCCCGATAATTGCCGGTCAGGCGGTACTGCAGATAACCCCATGCAAGCAAAGGTAGAAATCTAAGGTGCAGTTTTCGTCGTGAAAGCAGCTGTTCAGCCATCACGACCGCCGGAATGACAAGAAATGTCCGGGTTGAAGTGGATGATATAGATGGTCTCAAGCAGAGTCCTTCCTTATTATTTTTCGCAGTTGAGTGCACCTTATTATTCCAGATTACAAATCTACCAGCTGACGAATATACCAATCAGGCTGGAAACACTCTCAAAGACATGATTTGCCCGTTTTGTGCGCACAAGAAATAAATCAGGCCCAGATAATGTTGAGATATGCGCAAACCCAACCAAGGCACTATGAAATTTGGAGTCCAGATGAGCGAACAGGTCAGGAATCAGACAGCACCAGGGTTACGCATGCCGGCCATCTATCTTGGACACGGAGCGCCACCTCTACTTGACGACCCGCTATGGACCAGCCAGCTTGCCGAGTGGTCACTTTCAATGCCGTTGCCTAAAGCGATCCTCGTCATCTCTGCGCACTGGGAAGCGGCTCCGCTAGCGCTTAGCTCGCCTGAAGCGTCTACGCCTCTGGTATACGATTTTTGGGGCTTTGAAGACCGCTTTTACAAGATGACTTACCCGACGCCAAATGCCAGCGCGCTCGCAAAACAAGTCACTTCCATAATTCCCAAGAGCTACTCGCTCTATCAGCATCCGGATCGAGGCCTGGACCACGGTTCTTGGGTGCCGCTTAAAGTTATGTACCCGGACGCCTCGATACCGGTTTTACAGCTGTCCCTGCCAACACTGGATCCGGCGGAGCTGATCAGTCTGGGGACTCGGCTACGCCCGCTGCGCGACGAGGGGGTGCTGATCATTGGATCAGGCTTCCTGACTCATGGTCTCCGGTTCCTTCGGGAATTTACGCCAAACGCAAAGGCGCCGGGATGGTCGGTCGAATTCGATGCTTGGGCGAAAGAGACTTTGGAATCCGGCGACCTAGATGTGCTCGTCAACTTTGAAAGCGCGCCAGGAATGCCCTATGCCCACCCCACAACCGAGCATCTTGCTCCCCTCTTTGTAGTAGTCGGCGCTGCCAAGGATCCCCGCGCCAAGCCGAACACGATAATCGACGGATTCTTTTGGGGTCTGGCGAAACGATCGCTCGAAGTAGCCTGACTAGAGTTTCGTTGCTGTCAGCAGCGGCCGGCTAATTTAGATTTCATGCGATGGTCCCTGGAAGGTCGAGGGGACAACGCGGCGCAAAGGCGATCAAGTCTTGGCGTCGATGATCGACTCGGCAATCTGGATCGCATTAAGAGCAGCCCCTTTGCGCAGGTTGTCGCCAGAGACAAAGAAACTGACAGCTGGTCGAGAACCCGGATCTTTGCGAATCCTGCCTACCAGACAATAATCTCTTCCAGCCGAGTCCAGCGGGGTCGGAATGTCCACGACCTTGACGCCCGGCGCCGCCGATATCGCCGCGATTGCCTCGGCCGTAGAGAGCTCCTTGCCCAGTTCCGCATAGATCGACACTGAATGTCCGGTGAAAACCGGCACCCGCACGCAGGTCACGCTCACCTCGAGATTCGAGAGCTCTAAAATCTTTCGCGACTCGTCGCGAAATTTGTGCTCTTCGTTGGTCTCATCGTCCACAAGAGTTCCTGCTATTGGCAGCACATTGGCCGCAATCGGCCCAGCAAATGCCGTGGGTTTTCCAAAATCCACGCTGCGGCCGTCGTATGCGAGCCACATCAGCTGGCCTTCTTTGTCGCTCAACTGCTGCGCCAGCTCGGTAACCCCCGCCAGCCCGGCACCAGACACTGCCTGATAAGTGCTTACCACAAGCTTCTTCAAGCCTCCCGCCAGGTCAAGTGCCTTGAGCGCGGACATGGCAACAATTGTCGTGCAATTTGGGTTGGCAATAATTCCCTTGCGCATGTCTGAAATAGCATGGCCGTTAACCTCAGGCACGACAAGCGGAACGTCAGGATCCATCCGCCAAGCTGAGGAATTGTCGATCACAACTGCCCCTTGCGCGGCCACCTTTGGAGCCAGCTCCGCCGACGCGGACGCACCGGCCGAAAACAGCGCGATATCAATGCCTCCGTAGTCACCGGAATAGGCATCCTCGACAGTAATATCGAGTCCCTTCCAGGAAAGTACCTTCCCAACGGATTTCGGCGAAGCAAAATAACGTATTCTATCTACGGGAAAATTCCGCTCCTCAAGTAAGGTCCTCATCACGGTGCCAACTTGTCCGGTCGCGCCAAAAATTGCAATGTTCACGAAGGTCAATTCTAAAGGATGAAAAATCTTTGGAAGCCAGCTACTGCATAATGCGACGGAAGCGCCAAACGACCTATAGCTCAAAAGCCTCGTGCAATAGGTTTACAGCACGCTCAATCGCATCTTCGCGAACTACACATGAGATCCTGATTGCCGAGGTCGAGATCATTTCGATGTTGATTCCCGCCGAAGCGAGCGTCTCGAACATCTTCGCAGTCACGCCTGGATTAGTCTTCATCCCTGCGCCAACCAGCGAAACCCTCGCGATGTCGGGATCAGCGTAAACGTCCCTTGCGCCGATTTCCTCAGCTGCCCGGGCAGCCACATTCATGGTGGCGCTCATGTCATCTTTAGGCACAGTAAAAGATATGTCGGTCAGCCCTTCACGGGAAGTGTTCTGAACTATCATGTCAACGTTCACGCCGACATCCGCGATCTCCCTAAAGATCCGCGCGGCTATTCCCGGCCTGTCAGGCACCCCCGTAATGGTGACTTTGACTTCGGAAGTATCGTGGCTAACCGCTGAAACTACCGCCTGTTCCATTTCCTCATTCTCCTTCCGGACCCAGGTGCCGGGCTCCCAGGTAAAGCTTGAGCGGACGTGTAACGTCACGTGATGGTTTTTTGCGAACTCAACGCTCCTAAGCGCCAAGACCCTCCCACCGGAAGCAGCGAGTTCCATCATCTCGTCGTAGGAGATCTCATTTAGCTTGTGCGCCGTTGGAACAACTCTGGGATCCGCGCTGAAAATACCCGAGACGTCAGTGTATATCTCGCAGATATCAGCATTCAGCGCCGCCGCCAGGGCCACGGCGGTGGTGTCGGAACCCCCCCGGCCGAGCGTTGTCACGTCCTTCTCCGTCGAGACTCCCTGGAACCCAGCCACCACTGGCACTGAGCCCTTTTTGATTGATTCGAGCAGCCTTCCAGGATGAATTTCCAAAATCTTGGCCCTGGTGTGGTCCGTGTCGGTAATAATCCCGGCCTGGGAACCGGTAAACGATGTTGCATCTACTTCAAGGTCGGCAAGCGCCATGCTCAGTAAAGACATGGAAATCCTCTCGCCCGATGTCAAAAGCACGTCGAGCTCCCGGCCCGGATGGGAATGCGATACCTCGTTGGCTAGCCGGATCAGGTCGTCAGTTGCTTTCCCCATTGCCGAAACGACGGCCACAACATCATTTCCATGCTTTTTGGTACGCGCTATGTGATCGGCGACCGCGCGAATGCGATCCACATCACCAACCGAAGTACCGCCAAATTTTTGAACGATCAATGCCACGTCTCAAAGCTAATAGAAGAAGCCGCCACATCTATTCACATCCTTCAAAGTTCCAATCGAAGAAACTACTCACAAATTGGCAAAAGCAAAGGCGCAAATTGCGACTAAGTTCTTTTTCCGTGCCTAGTGAAAAAAGACAAAGAATTCGTGACAATCAAGCCAAAAAGGCTCAAGCTGCGGCTGCCAAGCAACGAAGAGGGAAAACACTGAAGCGTGCCATCTATATTGCGATCGGTGCGGTTGTCGCCGTGGTGTTGATCTACTTCGTTTCAAAGAGCTCTTCCTCGACCAGTGCGGCTCCAAAGGTCAAAAGCAGCGCAACCTCGTCGACCACGACCACCACGGCCGCCGTTCCGATAGCGCCGACTTGCCCGCCGTCTTCTGGATCGGCAACCCGCGAGACTGCTTTTACCGCTGCTCCGCCGATGTGCATCACGACCTCGGCCAGCTACACCGCTGTCGTAAAAACTGACGTTGGAACCTTCGACATCGCCCTCGATGCCAAAGCCGCGCCCAAGACGGTCAACAACTTCGTCTTCCTTGCCCGATATCACTTTTATGACGGCGTGATCTTCCACAGGGTTATACCAGGATTCGTCGTGCAGGGTGGGGATCCCACTGGAACCGGCACCGGAGGACCGGGTTACACCTTCGGCGATGAACTTCCAAAGGCCGGCTCATACAAACTTGGCTCGGTTGCAATGGCCAATACTGGATCACCAAGCACCAACGGCAGCCAATTTTTTATCGTAGTCGGAACCCAGGGAGAGCAGCTTCCGCCATCGTACTCACTTTTTGGCCAAGTTACCTCAGGCATGTCGGTTGTACAGAAAATCGCCGCAGACGGCTCCACGGGTGGCACTCCAAAAGTTGTCCATAAAATGATTTCGGTCACGATTGAGGGACCTTAGAAATACTCGGCAGTATATATGAATCAAGATCGATCCGAAAGGGCGTAAGCATATGGCAACGACGTTCCCAAATTTTGACGGTTCTTCTCCCAAGAGCCAGAAGTTTTCTTCTCCGCCGGAAATGGGAATCGATTCCTCTAAGCGCTACAGCGCCAAAATGGTCACTTCAATGGGAGAAATGGTCATTGCCCTGGATGCTCAATTAGCCCCAAAGACGGTCAATAACTTTGTTTTCCTTAGTCTCTACCACTACTTCGAGGGCGTCGTTTTCCATAGGATCATTCCCGGATTTGTGGTGCAAGGAGGCGATCCCGAGGGTTCAGGCAGGGGTGGTCCGGGTTACCGCTTCGAAGACGAGCTTCCTCCGGCAGGCCGCTACGAAATCGGAACCGTAGCAATGGCAAACGCTGGACCCAACACCAATGGCAGCCAGTTCTTTATCATTTCCGGCAATGACGGCACCATGCTTCCGCCTGCATATTCAATATTTGGCAAAGTGGTCAAGGGAATTGAGATTCTAAAGGCGATCGAGGCGGTTGGATCACGGTCGGGAACTCCAAGCCAAACAGTGACAATCGACTCTGTAACCATAACAGAATCGTCAGACTAAGCCGACGAGAGGTGCTCGCTGGCCTTGAACACCTAAATTCCTAGCTTGATGCGCTCCGCGAGAGTTGACATTCCGGCTTCGGCACCATTACAGATCAGATGCACGGATCCTTCGCCCATTACGCTCCAGGATCCGTCGGATTCCCTGATTAGTGCAGTCTGTTCATCAATACCCGCGATAACGACCTCGGGCTCCGCGAGCGACTGGGTCCTGTGCTTAAGTTCAGCAGAGGTAGCCGAGTAATGGGGCATGACCGCAAGACCCTTCACCAGCCCGAGTCCCAGCGTCAATCCGCCGCCCCTGGGGTCGACCATGGGGTCGCCAAGCACCATGGCTCCCGCCGATGAACCTGCCAATACAGCTCCCTTGTGAAATGCGCCCAATATCGCTTGATAGCAGTGCGAGTCCTTGAGCACTGAAAACAGATGCAGCGGCGATCCGCCGCCAAGATAGATGAACGAGGATTCAGCCAACTGAAGGGCGAAGCCGGGATCCTCGGCATCATGGCGGGTTATTACCATTGCCGGTTTTACCTTGGCTCCTAAAGTTGCGAACCACCTTGTAGCGTGTTCAATGGCCAAATCCGGTCTTTCGTAGGCCGCTGCGGTAGGTAAAACGGTAACCTCTTTGGAACCAGATCTCTCAATCAGGTAGGCATCGAAACTGCAGCTCTCGTTCCATTCCGCGCCCCCAATGAGTCCAAGGATTCCTACAGCCATATCCCCCACCTTCGTTTCTTAGATCCTAACAAAATCTAAACAAAGAAATCGCTCTTCAGCCTTGCAGTTCCCATGATTCCATGGGGTATAAGCGGTCCTCCCAGAGGAAAATTAAATCTAAACAACGTTGTTACGACCATTTGTGAGTGATCTAACGACCCGAGGAGGTCACGATTTAGATGACAGCCACCTGCCATCCTTTTCCACAGCGGAGTCGCGAGATTCTGAACCCGTTCGTAGACGCCCGGAGTTACCACGTGCTCGATAAAAATGAACTTGCCCCCAGGAGCAAGGAGCGTCGATATAGTTTGAAGCGCCTCGTCCATATCGGGCACAGAGCACAGCACCAAGGTCGTCACCACGAAGTCAAACGAATGCAGGGAAATGCCGCTGCTTGACAAATCGCCAATCGAGCCCTCGATTATCTGGATGTTCCGACCCGCCGCCCTGGCCCTGAGAATCTTAAGCATATCCAGGTTAGGCTCCACAGCCACGAGTTGGACGTTCTCGGGGTAGTAGGGCAGGTTGAAACCCGTTCCTGCCCCTATCTCCAGGACTCTCCCTGACACCTGGCCCAGAAGTTCCTGACGCCTTTTGGCAAGCCCGGCCTTCTCTACGAGCGGCATAAACGCCTCATAGGCTGAAGCGAACGAATATCTCAATCTCGGTCGTTGGTTGCTGACATGCATGAATCTCTAAGTTAGGCGAAAATGTCGCCCAGGCAACCGACTTGAGGGGATGAAAATCAAAGAATTCCCCTGTGCTAGATCTGCAACTGCTGTCTTATCTCTTGTACCTTGACCGGCCTCCCAAGAAGATTGCCCTGCGCATAGTCGCAACCAGAGTTCCGCACGCACTCAAGTTGCTCCTGAGTTTCGACACCTTCCGCCACCACCTCCATACCAAGCGTGTGCCCAAGGTTGACGATTGAACATATGATCGCCTCGTAACGCTTCTCGACAGCCAGGCGAATGAAGTCCGAGTCAATCTTTAAAGCTGACATCTCCGAGAAGCGCACTAGATAGGAAAGCGACGAGTAGCCGGTACCGTAGTCGTCAATTAGAATCTCTACCCCCAGCTCGCGCAGTTGCGTGATGGTCGATCCTGCAATATCGCCGGATTTTAGTATCACCCCCTCAGTAACTTCGAGGCCGAGCATTCTGGCGGGAAATCCGGTTCTTTGCAAAATGCCCTTTACGTCCCCCACAAATGCCTCGTCCTTGATCTGAAGTGCGCTAACGTTGACTCTCAACTTGATTTCGGGATTGATTTTTTGCCAGATCCTTGCCTCCCTGCATGCGGTTTCCAGCACCCAAAAACCGAGGTAACCAATTTGGCCTGTATCCTCCGCAAGTTTGATGAACACATTTGGGGCGATCGGACCCTCAACAGGATGGTCCCACCTGCACAAGGCTTCAATCGAAGCAATTTTTCCGGTAGAGAGCTCGAAAATCGGCTGATAAGCCAGCCAAAGCTGGTTCTGCTCGATTGCGGTGTGCAAATCAGTCGCGACGCGGAACCGGTCCCACGACGCCTCGCCCATCGTCGGTTCGTACATCTCCATACCGCCAAGACCCGTATTTTTTGCTCTATACATGGCTGTATCTGCCTCGCGTACCAGTTCCGTCGCTTGGGAGCCCGACCTGGCAATTGTGATCCCAATCGACCCGCTCAAAAACACAGAACGCTCATCCACCAGAAACGGCTCATTCCAGCTCTGTCTTAGCCGATTCGCGAGATCGATGGCTTGAAACGGGGAACGGATGTGGTCACACGCGATCAAAAATTCGTCACCCCCAAGCCTCGACACCGTGTCACCATCGTGAACCGCACTGTGAAGTCTCGGCACGAGATCAACAAGAACCCGATCGCCGTTGTCATGCCCAAGCGAATCATTGACAGATTTGAAGTTGTCCAGATCCAAAAGAAGGACTGCCATTAGATCGTTGTCATTCTTCGATTTCAGGGTCGTCAGTCCATGTTGGATGCGGTCGAGAGCCAAAGCCCTATTCGCCAGGCCGGTCAGCGGGTCATGAAGCGACATGTGCCTGAGCTCGCGCTCAACTGCAATTCTCTTCTGCGCAGACGAGAGTACGCTCGCAACGGCTTCAAGGAAAATCACATCATCCTCGGTGAACTTCCTGCGCGTAAGAGAATGAAGACTTAGCGCTCCATGAGGCTGCCCGTTTTCGAGAATCGGTACTGCCATGCCACTGGTCATTCCGCAACGCCGTGCACCGGAAGTATCGAACCTGGTCTCGAGATCTATGTCCAGTGTGATTACAGGCTGGCCGGACACCATCGCATATCCTGCCTGAGATTTGGCGCCGCCGTTAATTACATTCATGTTTAGGGCCACTAAATCGTGGCGGGCGACCAAATGGAGCTTATCGCTGCCTTCGATCGGCTGCGCTACGACCACGAGTTCCACATCAAGAGTGTTAGCGACAGCCCCCACCGCATTGCGCAGCAAATCCAGCCACCTGATGCTTTGTGCCTGGCGAGCAAGTTCAGCGACAACTCTGTGCTCTCTCACCCTTTGCTCGATCTGACGACTGAGCTCACGCCGAATGCGATGGTCTCTAATGGTCCAGATGATGTCGCAAGGCGACCTGAAGTCTTCGCAAGCCAGCAGCGCGACATTAAGTGCCGCCGGTATCGCCTCACCTTGCCGTGGCTTCACCATATAGCTGTCCGACTCCCAGAGCCCGTTTTGGGATAACGTGGGTTTTATAATCTGGCTGAACAACGACCGGCCATCAGCCTCAAAAAAGTCCGATAACCAAAGGTCCCCAATCTCCACTTCAGCGTCAAGTCCAAGCAGACTGCGGCCCGCCCTGTTGATAAAGAGGATCCTGCCCTCTGGATCGGTGACCGCCATCAGGTCCCTTGATCTTTCAATCAAAGCATGGAGCCATTCGAGCTTTGTAGGCACCTCGGCACCTTCTAATGGCACGGTTCCGCTCGAAGCTGAGTCATTCCTCTTTTCGTGCATGAGTGATTATGTTCCTCGCCCCCGCGAAACAGTAAAGCTATCGTTCGATGTCTATTTTGTTCTCAGCAAGTAAGTTTGAAATGATAATAACATCATTCTCAGCTTGAAATTCAGGTTTCAGTCGCGTAAAAGTCATATTGTTCGAGGCAGATGATAACTTTAGCGAGAATCCCGCTGCACGGCTGGAAAAATATCGAGGCAGCACCTTGGAACCGAAGTGTCGCCGCGAGTCTCGGCGAAAAGCTGCATCCATGCTCGAAAATGTTACCAATTCTGCCTCGGAACTGCTTATTAGCCCGTTTGTTCTTTTCGTCGGGGTCCAAGGGGGTGGATTGCGCGCGCAAGCCGTTCTATAAAAGCCCCTGAATCAGGCAAAATTGATTCCGACTGTTAGTAATGTAGCGGAATGGGGTGCGATTCGGTTGGTATCGTAGGGTCCGGCATCATGGGTTCGGGAATTGCTGAAACGGTAATTGAATCCGGGTACCCAGTAATCCTTCTCTCTCGAACTCCCGAAAGCGCGAAGGCGATGGTGAACTCGATCAAAGGCTCGTTTGCAAGAAAGATCGAAAAGCGCAAGAAGAGCACCTCCCAGGCCGACGAAGACCTCAGCCGGCTGATTTGCACAAATGACATCGCCGATCTTGCAAACTGCGACCTACTTATTGAAACCGTAGTGGAAGATATCGATGTGAAGATGCGAGTGATGAAAGGCCTGGATGAGGCGTGCAAACCCAGCGCCATAATTGCTACAAACACTTCGACCTTCCCGGTAATCGAACTTGCTGCCGCCACGTCAAGGCCGGATAAAGTATGCGGGATCCATTTTTTCAACCCGGCGCAAGTAATGAAGCTGGTCGAAATCGTCGAAACTCTGACCGTATCCCAAGACACGATTCAAGCAGCGACAGCTTTCGCGCTATCGTGCAACAAAGAGCCTGTCGTAGTCAAGGATCAGGCGGGCTTCATAGTAAACGCCCTGCTTTTCCCCTACCTCAACAACGCCGTCAAACTTCTGGAGCGGGGAGTCGCCTCCAAGGAGAACATCGACATTGCGATGAAAGGCGGATGCGGCTTTCCAATGGGACCATTTGCCTTGCTCGATCTCGTTGGTCTGGACACAGCTCTTTCAATACTCAATTCTCTCTACGACGAATTCAAAGATCCAAATTTCGCTCCTGCACCACTGTTGAAGCGAATGGTGGCAGCCAAGTTGCACGGCAGAAAGACCAAGGCCGGATTTTACAATTATTGAGATTGATATCGACCAAGCCCGCTCCTCGGCCTTTGAAGAAAGCGCATTTCCAATTCGGCTGGCAGCCAGCTCAATTACGACGGCATTAATCACATCTCTTATGCGGTTCGGCCATTCCCAGGTTGGGAAATCGCAGATACGCAACGACCTGACAGGAACGCCAGGGACGGACGCCCGTCGATGTGCCAAGGTCAAAGCGCCAATACCGCCCGTGATCTCTCCTTTCTAAGCGCGAGAACTGCGGCCTTCAACGACACAGAAGTTGTTGTCGACCTTTGAGAAACCGACTTCGTTTGATCCGAGGCGACAATGCTCAGTTCGCAAGTCTGGCCCAGATTGGGGTAATCTACCAGTGCGGTACAGCTACGAATAATTTCGGGAAATCCCATCTGTCCGATGTCTGGATTTACATCGCTACAACGGGAAATGGCCGGTTAGGTTTCATCGTAAAATGTGCAAGGATAGGTATGACTTCAACTGAAAAGCAAAACCACTCAAGACTATCCGGGCGAGACAAGCCCTGGGTTATGAGAACCTATTCCGGTCACTCCACGGCCAAGGCCTCTAACGAGCTTTACCGCAGCAACCTTGCCAAGGGTCAGACCGGCCTGTCGATTGCATTCGATCTGCCCACGCAAATCGGCTACGACCCGGATTCGCCCCTCGCCAAAGGCGAAGTCGGAAAGGTTGGCGTCCCCGTGGCGCACTTGGGCCATATGCGCGAGCTGATGGACGGGATCCCAGTCGAGAAGATGAACACCTCGATGACCATAAATGCGACGGCCCCATGGCTGCTTGGCCTGTACATTGCGAACGCGCTCGAAACCGGAGCCGAGATCTCCGGACTGTCCGGCACCACCCAGAATGACATTGTGAAGGAGTACCTTTCCAGGGGCACCTACATCTTCCCGCCTGAGCATTCCAAGCGGCTCATTGTGGACATGATCGCTTACACGGTCAAGAATCTTCCCAAATGGAACCCAATAAACGTCTGCTCCTATCATCTCCAGGAAGCAGGTGCCACTCCATCCCAGGAAATTGCATATTCCCTGGCTACCGCTATTGGAGTACTGGACGCAGTCAAAGACTCCGGGCAAATTGGTGACGATTTGTTCCCGGAAGTGGTGGGAAGGATTTCGTTTTTCGTCAATGCTGGGATCCGATTTATCGAGGAAGTCTCGAAGATGAGGGCGTTCACCAGGTTGTGGGATCAAATAACGAGGGACAGATACGATATCAGCGATGCCAAGCTGCGCAGATTCAGATATGGGGTTCAGGTCAATTCCCTTGGCCTTACCGAGCAACAGCCCGAAAACAATATAACGCGCATCGTCCTTGAAGCTCTGGGCGTCATCCTATCTAGGGATGCCCGAGCTCGCGCTCTCCAGTTGCCGGCCTGGAATGAAGCCCTAGGCCTCCCGAGACCCTGGGATCAGCAGTGGTCGCTGAGAATACAGCAGATTTTGGCCCTCGAGACCGATCTCCTCGACTACCCAGACATATTCGAAGGCTCCAAAGTGGTCGAATCGCTCACCGATTCCCTTATCGAGAGTTCGAACAAAGAACTCGCCGAGATACTGGAACTAGGCGGCGTCTTCAACAGCATAGAAATGCTCAAGTCTCGTCTGGTGGCCTCGCAAGCTGAGCGAACCAGGAGAATCGAGATCGGCGAGCAGAAGGTGATCGGGGTCAATGTATTCAAAGAGAGCGCACCCTCGCCGCTGACCAAGGAGGGTACTGAAAGCCACCTTGTGGTTGATCCAAAGATAGAAGCGCAACTGGTTGAAGATGTCATCTCCTGGAGAAGTTCCAGAGACCAAGAAAAGGTTGACAAGGCTCTCTCGGACCTGAAGCAGGCAGCCCGCGACGACAAGGCGAATATCATGGCGCCCACCATTGACCTTGCCATTGCCGGTGGAACAACGGGTGAATGGGCCCAGACGCTTCGTGAAATCTTTGGAGAGTACCGAGCACCAACCGGAGTAGCAGGCGGTGTAGGAAGACGGGGCGCCGAGTTGAAAGACATTGCAGAAGCTGCCAAAAAGCTGCATGGCGGGCCTCCAAGGTTTCTTGTCGCCAAGCCTGGACTGGATGGGCACTCCAACGGAGCGGAGCAGATCGCCGTATCCGCAAGGGATGCCGGCTTCGAAGTCGTCTACCAAGGAATCCGTCTGACACCGCGCGAGATAGCCATCGCCGCCAGAGACGAAGACGTCGATGCGGTCGGCATATCAATCCTTTCCGGAAGCCACCTTCAGCTTGTACCCGAAGTCGTCCGCGAGCTCAGGACCGCTGGCAGTGACGCCTTGGTAGTGGTTGGCGGTATCATTCCCGACTCAGATCGCAAAAGTCTGATCTCGCAAGGTGTCTCGGCCGTATACACCCCCAAAAATTATGAAATTGCTAAAATCATGGCCGAGGTGCTGGAACTCATTTCAGCTCGCCGCAAAGGCAAATAGCACCGCTTCCAAGACCTCTGAGTTAGCGAAGAGTGGGGCGGGAACGGCCAATCGGAACCGGCTGATTCCACCACCGGCCGGAAAACCGCCAGGCTGGCAGATCCTGGGGAACTTTGGCTTCAGTGGAACTCCTCCTGGAGAGGACCTCTCGCACGGCAGCGGAAATGATAGCCACTGCTTCGTTGTCACTTAGCTGCTCATCAGCTAAATCCATGTCAGACGCAACCTCTAAAGCGGGACATTTCCATGCTTTCGGCGAGGCAGCTCTTCGCGCTTGGTTCTCAGCATTTCGAATGAGGAAATAAGAATCTTTCGGGTGTCAGCAGGATCTATCACATCGTCGACGAATCCCCGCTCGGCGGCAATATATGGGTTGGCATAGCGGTCGATATACTCGTCGACCAGCTCCTGGCGTCTTCGCATTGGATCTTCAGCCTTCGCCAATTCTCGGCGGTGCACGACTTCCACCGCACCTTGCGGGCCCATAACCGCCAGCTCGGCGCTCGGCCAGGCAAACGCGAAGTCTGCGCCAACAGACTTGGAGTTCATGACCACATACGCGCCGCCATAGGCTTTGCGGGTGATTATCTGCACCCTGGGCACAGTTGCCTCGCAGTATGCGTACAGGAGCTTGGCTCCGTGACGGATGATGCCGCCATACTCCTGGTCGACTCCTGGCATGAATCCGGGAACATCGACAAATGTAGCTATCGGAATATTGAAGGCGTCGCAGGTACGAACGAAACGCGCCGCCTTCTCGGAAGAGTCGATATCCAAGACACCGGCGAGCACGCTTGGCTGGTTCCCGACGACTCCCACCACATAGCCATTCAGACGTCCAAAGCCACAGGTAATATTTCGCGCCCAGTGCGGAAAGTATTCGAAGTACTCACCATCATCCAGCGTTGCAGTTATCACCTTTTTCATGTCATAGGGCTGGTTCGAGGAGTCAGGCATGAGATCGAGCAGTTCAGGCAAAAGCCTCTCTGGATCATCGGTAGGCTCAACCCTTGGAGGGATTTCCAGATTGTTCGAGGGCAGAAATCCGAGGAGGTACCTGACCTCATCAAGGCAAGACTTTTCATCTTCCGCCACGAAGGTGGCTACGCCGCTCTTTGACGCATGGCTCATGGCCCCGCCGAGCTCTTCCAGGGTTACGTCCTCGCCAGTCACAGTCTTGACCACATCTGGCCCGGTAATGAACATGTGGCTGCTTTCCTTGACCATGAAGATGAAGTCGGTCATCGCCGGCGAATAAACAGCGCCGCCGGCACATGGGCCCATCACGACCGATATCTGAGGGATTACTCCGGATGAGGCGACATTGCGATGAAATATGCCCCCGTAGGAATGAAGAGATACCACACCCTCTTGGATCCTGGCTCCAGCGCCATCGTTGAGACCGATCATCGGCACCCCCACCGATGCCGCCAAATCCATTACCTTATGAATCTTTTCTGCAAAGACCTCTCCGAGAGCGCCCCCGAAAACAGTGAAATCCTGAGAAAAAATGCAGATCTTGCGACCGTCAATGGTGCCAAACCCGGTAATGACTCCGTCGGTGAACGGCCGGTTCTTCTCCAATCCCATCCCGTGAGCCCGATGCCGCGCAAGCATGTCAAGCTCCTGGAATGAACCCTCGTCCAGCAGATACTCGATGCGCTCGCGGGCAGTCATTTTGCCTTTTGCGTGCTGGCGCTCAACCGCGTGAGGCGAACCGGCTACCAGGGCCTCGGC
>DAHVKW010000023.1 GCA_027320695.1 Actinomycetota bacterium
AGGAGTAGAGCGGGGACCCATAGAGCAATCCCGGCGTGGCGTGCAACATCGCGAGCAGCACGATGAAATGCGCCGCGAGAAAGAGCGGTCTCGCATCTGTTCGACGTAGCCATATACCGAAGCTCACCGTGAGAAGAGCAAGACAGACCCAGTATGTCACCGGCAGCACCGAGACAAGGCCGAGATCGTTCATCTTCGCCATAGGCACCCCGCGACCGATCAAGAAAGCCCATAGTCCGATGATCGCGACGAGCGCACTAACGCCGACCGCCTCAGCTCGCGTGACACGCGCCCGTATATAGCCGACCATGGTCGTGAGAGTGCCGACGAGGATTGCGAGCCCCCGCAGACAACCGACCGCATCCCCATTGACAACTTCAAAAAGCGAGCGCGCTATACCCATTGGGATGGTAGAGCTGAGATAGCGACGTTCAGCAGAAAGAGCAGCACCTGTTCCCGTCATGTCGCTGACTCTAGCTTTGGAGCTTCCCTCCGCGAAGCAGCGCCGAACAAAGTACTTCCACGTTCCGCGTGTTCGTGGAACTCGATGTACTACCCTTGCGGTCGGCTCGTAGACCAGGCCAACCCCAGGTGACGAGGCTGCCCGAATGCACAGTTCGGTCTCTTCGCAGCCAGCCATATTCGCGCCCGTCCGGCCAAGCGCGCTTGAGAATCCTCCGAGTGAACGGAGCAGATCCCGACGAAACGACATGTTTGCGCCAACGAAATTCCGGACCGGCTCGGTCGACGACGGCATGCCGGAATGACTGCAGCCGACGACCCAGTCGAATTCTAGAGGGAACCAACCGGGTCGTGAATCGACCCACGCGGGCTGAACGCTCCCGCCGACACCGCCAACTGTCGGGTCTTGGTAAACTCCAAGAAGCTTTTCGAGCCAGTCCTGATCGGCTATCGCATCGTCGTCTAGGAAGGCAACGACATCGCCTTGGGCAGCCTCGATTCCCGTGTTGCGCGCCGCTGACAGTCCTCGCGCGCCGACGCTCTCAATGACCCTCACTTTGCGAAGATGCCTGCGCGCACGCTTAAACAGGGCCTCGCAATGGTCGATAACGACGATTATTTCTGCTGGAACGACCGACTGCCCTTTGGCAGATTTAATGGCCGCGTTCAGATCGCTCCATCGATCTTCGGTGTAGGCGCAAATGACGACCGATACCAACACAGGTGGGGGGGCGAGAACGTCAGTCATCGCGATACTGCCCTGAGTACAGGCTCAACATTTGCTGCCCACCACATCGGGTTTTGCGAATACTGTTGTGACTTCTCGAGATTTCCTGCGGTGTGACAGAGCCAGCACCAGAGTGCGACCTCATGACGGTTGAGGTTCGCCTTTTCGATTGCATCTGACGCAAGCGAGAAGATCTCGCCCTCCGCCAGTTCCGAATGAGTCAGCAAATCGCAGACGACGGAGCCAAGCTGTCGCCTCTCAGCAATCCCCGTCACTGCAATCAGCCAAAACAAAACGTCAATGACTGGAACGCCACGGGATCGAGCTTGACCCCAGTCGATTACCGCCTGGACCCTGTGGTCTTCGGCACTCAAGATGACGTTTCCCGGCGAGAAGTCGCCGTGGGTCCAACTCAGCTCCATGATCTTGCCCTCAGTCGCGCTCCTCAGTTTGTCTCCAACGATCTCGAGTGCACGCCGCTGCGTATCGGGTACACGTCCAGAAGGATGTGAAAGCGAGAGGGTACGCAGAGGGGCCTCGAGAAGACTCTCGAGATCGTTGTTCGTGAGAGCTTCTGAGAGCGTCGTTGGCCCATGGAGTCCGGCGATCACGTCGATACCAGCTTGCGCGACGAGCAAGGCCTGGGATGGCATCGCGCCAAGCAGGATCCTCGCGTCGGTGCCGGGCACTGCGCTCTCAACCGCGAAGATGGTCTGCTCGTGCTCAAGCAGCCTGAACTGGGGCAGAAGGCTGCGCCAATCACCAAGCCGTTCGTCACTTTGGAGCCTGGTCAAAACATCAGATTGAGCCACAAGGTCGCCTCGCGCCTGTTCACTACACGGGAGCTTCAACACAAGTGATGTCGGTTCTTCTGGTCGATGCAAGAGGACGACGAAGAGGTCCGAAGCACTTGGAACGACATTCATTTCGAGGATTTGCGGAGCATCTTCGACCAGGGTAAGTAGCTTGACGACTTCGTCGGACTTCTTTGAAAAGCGCTGCTTCGCCTCGACGCGTTCGCGAAGCTTGCGCAAGAGATCAGTAAGCGTCGTGAGATCGAACGCGACAACGAAGCGAGCAGCCAAGAGTTGGAGCGCGACAGTTCGCTTTCCGGGGCTTCGCTGCGAGGACCCTGTCACACGTGCATCACCAATGAAAAGCACCGCGGCCGCAACTGCACACTGAACGACCAGCCATGCGACTGCAGCTCCGCGCACGCCATACACGGGTACGAGCGCCCACACGAGAGCAAGGACCAAGGTGCAGATCGCAGCATTAAGAAGAAACACCGCACGGGTCCTGTTGCGGACTCGCAAGGCACTCATCGCCGTCGACGTAAACACGAACGGAACCGCGGAGAGTACGAGGATCCCAAGCGTTGACGATCCCTCGGTGGCGTAGTATCCACCGAACAGGCGCAGGATCAATGTCGCGCCGACAGCAATTATGGCGACGATCGGGGCTAACAACTTGACAAGGTGTAGCCGAACACGCCGAAGGTGCTCTCTCAGTATCGAGTTGTCGAGAGCTGACTCGACAATCATCGATGAGCCCATGTTGATACTCACAAGGTAAAGCACATTTGCGATTACCCAGTCCAGACTGTAGACCGCGCTCACCGTGGGACCGACGAGGTGGATTACGAGGAGGGGGGTGAGGTTCACCGTGGCGAGCCAGCAGAGTGAGGCTAGGAAATCGTATGGAACGTACCTCATGATCTGCGCAAGAGTAAAGTCGCTCCCCGCAGGCGCTTGTAGTGCTCGGGGAATCGCTCGTTTGAAAATAAGGAAGTTGGTCGGAAGTACAGTCATTAAGGCCGCCAGCGACCATGCCAGATAGATCCCGGACTTCAGTGCGAGTGTCGCAAGCGGAACAACGAGGGCAACTTTGGCAAACGAGAAGCCAATATTTTCGACCGGCACCCACTTCGCGCGCCGTAAACCTGTGAGCACTCCGTCTTCCAAGACGAACACCGCCCACGTGGCCGTCGACATAGCCCACCACAGCACGAACAACCAATCCGCCTTCAAAAAGACGAGGTCTGGGGCGAGACGAGAGAGCAGAGCGATAAACACAAGAGCCAAAGGTATTGCCGTGGCCACGCCAATTGCATACGTGGCGAGCACGAACTGTCGAGTCTTGCTACCTGCGACTGGTATAAAGCGGATGAGCGCGCCACTCAGGTTGAACTGGGCGACACCACCTATGAAGGTCATAGCTGAGAGCGCAGCTGTGTCCCGGCCAACGACGGCTACCGGATAGGAGCGAGCGGCTAGGACCCAAAAGAGGAATCCGATTCCAGAGGTCGCGAGAGAACTCAAGATCAGCGCGTGCCCGTTTCGAAGCAGCGTACTCGTTCTCTCAGCGTCAAACTCGACGTGCATGTCCGACGTATCGGGAGCCGCAGTCATCTGACGCGGTTCCCTGGAAACGTTGAAGAAACGAGGCGAAGAACGCGACGAATAGCGCCGCTGCGCCCGCCCTCTTGGATGGAGAGCAAATCGACGAGGGCCAATGAGGCGTCATCCATATGAGGAGCACTGCAGATTGGGCAGCTGCCAGGCTGGTGGCGGATCAGATCGGCCACGGCCGCTGCCGTTCCAGCTTGATACGCCTGCCGGACGATTCGCGTCCCGGACTTGCGCAGCACTTGGTTCGCATTCGCCGGCGCGAACGATCGCTGGGCGAGCCTCAAGAAGGAGCCGTCCGTCGCACTGTCGCCGATAGCGAATTCAAGCGGCCAAGAATCGTTCGCGCCATCACCCGCCGTGCCAGTGGCTGCTCCGAGGTGTTGCAGAAGGATGCAAATCGCTTTTCCCTTGTCGACCGATGAGGCAACGAAATCTGTCTGTTCCTCGCCGTGAATCGCAATGATCGCTTCGGGACACGGGCAGGCTTTCAATAACTTCGTCGCTTGCTCCGAGTCCAATCCACGGCGACGACCTCTACCATCGATGCGGTAAGCGCGAACTATGCGCTCGTAGTCGTCATCGACGACGATGTCCGTATCGTTCGTTATGGAGTTGCGAAGCAAGTCGAGCTGGTTGGCGTCGTGCTGCGGCACAAGGTCGATCGTTGTTTTGTGAATATGATCGTAGATCGCTGACCCGTACTCTGCGACGCCTGCGAAAAGAGCATAGGTTTCGCAGCGCTCAACCAACTCAGACAAGGAGCGACCTGACGCAAGGATCACGCGGTAACCGTGGGCGACGAGGGAACGCAGGGCAAGTGCGCCGGCTGAGGTTGTCGAGGGAAACCCGAGCGGGCTTGTTTCGAGAACACCATCGAGATCGAGTGCGCACCATGGGCCATCAGTTGATGACGAGATATCAGCAAGAAACCGTTCCGCGAAGTAGCGATGCACAATTCGGGAATTGCGTCGAGCAGCAGTGCTTCGGCTGACACGTTCCAAACGTTGTTCGTTCCATGAGTGCACAAGCTGGAGGAGCATCCAACGCTCAGGTTCGATGGGTGAAGCATAGTGCTCGTATACCTTGCGGAGAATGACGGAGAACTCTTCGCTATCGGAAGCGACGGCAATACCAGCAAGATCGAATACGGCATCAAACGAGGCCAAGTCGAGGTGGCTAAAAGGACCTTCGGCAAACTTCGTTTTGACCGCGGGAGAACTGCCCCTAGAAGAAAACCAAGTGTCTGTCGATGTCATACAGTCGGGAATTGAAGGATCCGTCACGTAAAGAATCCTGCGCACCAGCGGAGCGACGACGGTCCCGTGTAAAGCCATCGAAAGTGGCCCGAGGGATCGTCCGACGATGTTCGCGGCTACCTCCCAAACTGGTTGGCGACCGGCAAGAAAGACACTGGGGTCAGAGTCAACTCGGAGCAGCTTCTTTCGCTCTGCCACATGACTTGCCAGCTGAGCAGCTACATTCCGATGATCGTGGGAAATCGCCAGCTTGTCACTGCTAGGCAACTCGCGAAAGTAGAGGAACCCCTCTTCGAGGCCGATGACGCTTGGGAAAAGATGAGGAGCCCGCTCCGAGATGGCCACTGCATGTCGCCCGAAGTAACCGAGTCCGACGCCCTCGACAACGATCTTGTTCCAAGTTGATATGCCAGTCAAGGCGTCACGAATCTCAACATCAAAGTTTCTCACGACGTGTTCGCGTGTCGCAGCCGAAATGGTCGGATTTGCCCTGACGTTCAGGACTTCCGACGTGTTGCCAAGGAGACGACCAAGCGTCTCCTTCACGACGGGAGCTTTCAGCAAGTGCTGGAAGTCCCAAGACTCGAAGGGCAATGTGATGATTGTTGTCCTTTGCAGAATTCCATTGAACTCGATCGGACTAGCGAAAACGCCAAGAAGGAGAGCAACAGATTCCGGGCGGATATTCATTCTTCGATCAAGGTCATCGACGACTCGTTTGATTGATCGGCCAGAGGCTGGGGGATCGTCCAGAACTAGGATTCTTCCGCCCGCATCGGCAGCGTGTCTCAGAGCGTCCCTCTGTTCCTTCGCGAGCGGCCAAGATGGCCGAATGCAGATCGTGTTCACGTCGGTGAAGCCGTGTAGCCCAAGCGCGGCCGCGCAGAGTGGAGCAAGGTACGAACCGGAAGTGCGCACCCCGACGACGCAAATGGGCCGATCTTGTAACTGCCCGGTATCAGCAAACTTGGATACGAGCGCCCCGACATCTGCAGGGCGCTGATCGAAGCTTCGAAAACTTGACGGAAGTCGTACGATCTCGTTTGCGAACGACACGGAAAGGGGCCGGAGCGTTTCGCCGATTGCTCTGCCGCGACTTTGAAGGCGAGATGCATCGGAGCTACTTGGAGAATACCGGGCCAGAAGGAAGAAGGCGAGCTCGCGAAGATACTCGGCGATGTCGTTCGAATACGTTGCAAGATCCCGATTACGAGGAAGACGGGCGCGGACACCTTCGAGCGCCCAGTCCACCGCCGTCGCTCCCCTGCCAAGTCGAGCAAGCAGATCGATTCTACTCTTCGAAAGGTACTGAGCTGCGCGACGGAAGATCAATCGAGTCGCGCCCGAGTGATCTTCAACCAGCTGCTGGATCCCTGCCGCAACAAGAAACACGTCGAGCCAGCAGGAAGACTCCACTGCATCCGACAGCCAATCGAGCATGGTCCCAAGGTTGGCGAAAAGATTGACGGGCTTGAGCACTTCTTTCTCCGTCGGAGAGGGAACTCGCAGTGATCTAGACAGTAAGGTATCAGTCATGGCAGAGCGTCGCCCCGTATTTGGTTCGAAGCCGATGCTGCCAGTGCACGGCACAACTCTTCACGTAAGCAATCGGGCCTTTTAGAATTCCCCACATCTGCCGTCGTCCTAACGCGTTAGTCCATTGGGGAACTACTCCCTCCAGCACCGACGCGATGTCTCCGTTACTCACAGAGGACGCGCGTGAGTGACGCCACGCGTACAAGATAGCATCCGGGAAGCGCGAGAACATCGACGCCGCGACACGAGGCTTGCGGAGACCGACACTTGTTATGTATGCGCCCAAGCCGATGCCATATCCCTCCGCCTGGTTGACTACGGCGTCGAAGTCGCGGTGATGGTAATGCCAGACGATTGCGCCGGGACGGTACGCGAGAGTTCGGCCGGCCACCAGCAGGCGAAAGAGCGCCGCGAGATCATCGCCGCCGCGGGCAAAAGTGCCCGTTCCAAGCGCTGGATCGAACCCGCCGATGCTCCGGAGGAACGCTGTCTCAAAGGCCATATTCGCGCCCGAGCCAAGGCGCCCGACGGTGAAAGGAAAGAGACGGTCCGCCGGTCGATTTTGATCCAAATCAACGTCGCGAGGCAGGAATCCCTTAGAAAAGCGACCATGCGACTCCAGCATTACTTGCGCAGGTGTCTCGAGTTCAGCAGGCAGAATCAGACCGGTGGCACCACCAACGCTCGGGGAGCTCAAGAACGGCGCCGTGAGTTCAGCCAGCCAATTTCGATCGACCTCGACATCGTCATCGGTGAATGCGACAATGTCTCCACGAGCTTCGGCAAGTCCCCTGTTGTGTGCTGCTCCAAGCCCTCGTTCATCTTCACGCAAGTACCTGATGTCGATTTTGTCGTCGGCATAGGCTCGAACAGCGCGCTCGGTGCTGTCGGTTTCTCGACAGTTATCAACAACGAGTAATTCAAATTTGGGATAGGCCAAACGTTTAAGCGAGTCCAGACACCGCACAAGTTTCTCTGTGCGCTCGCGCGTCGCGATGATTACCGATACGAAGGGCGCTGATGAGAGCAGCTGGCGACGTTCCGCGAGGCATTCCAGTATTGCCGGGGGGTGGCCATCCCAGACATCGAAGGCGGCAAAATCGCCGAGGCCGTCGACATTTTTCATGTGATCAGCAATCGATTGGCCAAAAAGCGTTGTGACTTTGTCCGACCAGAGTCTCCTCGGATTGCGCGAAGACAGATCCAAGTAAGCAAGACCGAGCGGGTGACTGTGCAAACGAACCAGGACAAGCGCTGTTCGAGCACTTTTGTTGAAGTCGCCGGTTCTGAAAGCTGAAGTCTCGAGAAGGCTCTTCAGCCCAAGTTGCAGCTCGACCTCCGCTACCGCCGCTGGCCGGAAATCGACGAGATCCCCTAAACGGGTCGAACTCTCGCGACTGTCGTCAGCGCCAACAAAGAAATGCGACGAAGCAGACTGCAGTCCGCCGTGATGTCTCATGACTCGAGCAGCTGGGGCGGTGCAGCGGCAACCTCCGCAGGCGTCCGATGGAGGGAGGTCGTCAAAAAGCGTTCGGCAAAGATCGTCTTCAGGACACGCTGTCCGTCCCTGATGGCGTGGAGGTTTGATCCTCCATGTCGCCTTGGTAGCTCAAGGCTCGGAATCTCAGCGATTCGCAGACCTAGCAAGGAAGCGCGGACCATGATCTCGGTCTCGATTTCGAATCCCGTCGAGTTGAGATCAAGGTAGGGCAGGTACATCCGGCGAAAACCAAAAAATCCGTAGCAGAGATCAGTGAACTTGACATCGTAAAAAAGATTGGCTATCCGAAGAAGCGCTCGATTTCCGGCGCGACGGAAGGGCGTAATGTCGAGGGAATCTCCGCCCGCGACAAAGCGCGATCCTTTGACAAGATCGAAGCCATTCTCGAGAAAGTGGACATATTGCGGTATTTCCTCGGGAGACATGCTTCCGTCCGCATCCATGGCGATGATCAGGTCGCCGGACGATGCATTGAAGCCGGCACGAAGCGCACAGCCCTTTCCAGCGGAAGGCTCCATGATGATTCGGAGATCCGGCCGACACGACTTCGCCATAAGAGTCGACACGTCTGAAGATCGACCGTCGACAAGAATCACTTCGTCGACGATATCGGGAATATGCTCAAGAACATGCGACAGGTTCCGAGCCTCATTCTTTGTCGGGATGACAAGACTTACGGTGGACGCACGACGCTGTCGAGTGTCCACGGGATCGACTGCTGTGGCAGGCAATTGAAATTGTTCATTTGGCATCTGAACGATCTGTGGGACCACTGCGAGGTTCTCGTTAACGTCCTTCGACACCCTCGAATCGAATTGAGATTGCTCGTAATTGCCTTCTAATCCATTTCGTGAAAACATTGTTCCTCCTTGTGTGTCATGGATCGGAGACGAATTTGCATCATCGGCGGAGCCACCTACTTGAAAAGGACACTCCCCTACGCGCTCACCAAACAACCGGGGACATGTCGGCAAGGCAGGCATGCGTGTGAACGGACTGCACCACCTTCAGCCCGTCCTCGGTCGTTGTCGGAAAGCCCATGACCTTAAGACCGCCCATAGCTAACACTGATCCCGAAACTTTGCTGAACAGGAGTTCATCGTCGTAAATGATCACTCGCATCTTTGGTGCTTCTTTGTTCTAATTGTGGGCCACGTCTTATCCAACGCGCTTCCTTTCTGCAAGCCACATTTGTTATTCGGGGCAGCGGCCTCATCTTTAAAGTCGATGCAGGCCCAGACCAATTGAATCAATGTTCAGTGCAGTTGAATATCGATCATCTGCGGTATTTAGGTACGACAATTTGACGAGCCTCCGGTGGGCCTATGACTCAAAATCCCTGCACTCTGACCCCGGCACGAACGCGAATTGGTAACGGGCAAAGCAGTTCCCCTTTCACGAACCAACCTGGAGGTACGCCTCTCTGCTGGTTCATCTTGCTACTGAACTTCCCCGGGGACATCCTCAAAATTGTTGAATTCCCAACTGGTGCTACGTTCAGCTGCCAACTCAACTTCACAAGAACAATTTCATGGCCCAGTTACTGGGCAAAGCGCTGCTCTCTCAGGATCCGAACGATATTTTTCGACAGTTCAAGTATTTGCGAAAGATCCGTGAGCAGGCCGTCATCGCCACCGAAGTAAATCATGGTATTCGACAACACGTACTCCTGTTGATCCGGCTACCCCTATTCAGGTAGGCTTGCATCTTGCTCGATCTGAAAGGAACCAGACGAGTGATGATAAGTAAAAAAAGCTTGGCACGATGGAGCGTCGCCGTTACGTTTGTCACTGCAGCGAGCTTGGTGATTGCCGCATGTGGAGGGTCGCCCATTACCTCGCCGACTACGTCGACGAGTACTGTATCGTCGCGAGGCAAAACGAGTTCATCCCCGACTACATCGAGCGCCGCCACATCAAGTACAGCTACATCAAGTGGCTCGACATCAAGTACAGCTACATCAAGTGGCTCTACATCAAGTACAGCTACATCAAGTACAGCTACATCAAGTACAGCTACATCAAGTTCAGCTACATCAAGTGGCTCTACATCGAGCGCCACCACAAAAGCGCCGCAGCAGAACACGGCACACGTGATGGTTCTCATGATGGAGAATCGCTCCTATTCGGACGTCGTTGGAAGTCCATCAGCTCCTTTCCAGACGGAGCTCTCCAAGAGCTACGAGACGCTCACAAATTACTTTGGAATCGGCCACTATAGCCTGGACAACTATCTCGCCATCCTCAGCGGACGTTTCTATCCATGGTCTACAGGCGATTGCACGCCTGGACCGAGCTGCCAGTCGTTGGATCCTACGTTGGCCACCCAAATGGATAATGCGCACATCCCATGGGACGCCTACTTAGGTTCCATGCCGCACGCTTGCGACCAGACGAACTACGACAATGGCACCCCCGGTCATTCTTACGGCGTGCGGCACAATCCGTTCGTCTATTTTCCGAGTCTTGTCAAGAACGACTGCCAAAAGATCCAGCCGTCATCGCAGTTGCTCCCCGACCTCAACAGCTCCTCCGCACCAGATTTCGTGTGGTTCAGCCCCGAGATCTGTCATGACGGAGGTGGAGATGAGGCGTGCGCTAGCATCGCCGCTGGCGACGCTTTTCTTTCCAACGAGATTCCGGCAATCCAGGCCACTAATTGGTATGCACACGGTGGGGTCATTGTACTTACCTATGACGAGGGCAACGGGAACGGACAGGGTCAGGGCGAATATTTAGGCGGTAATGGCAATCATGTCTTGACTATCGTGATCTCGGCAACCACCAAAGGTAAGTCGGACTATTCAGCTTATGTAAACCACTTCGGGCTGCTGGCCGGGCTTGAGAAGACGTACCATTTGGCCTGCCTCGCCCAGGCCTGCTCTCAGTCGAATGGAGTGTTACCACTTCCTTCCTGACCTAGGATTCCCAGAGTTCCCATAGTGCTGGGGTGACAGCCTTGTGGCAGTTCAGGCCAAGGGGCCTGAACGTCTACGATCGAACGATCATTCGTTTTCGCTACCGTCACGTAGAGTGTCTTGCGTAGCTCGGGCAGGCGCATGAGTCTGTCGACCGTAATCGAGAGCATGCCTCGGGTGGCAGGAAGCGTTACCGGGGATCCGGCGAAGTTTGGTCATGTATAGGCCGTCCGTCTCTCTGCCATGGCGTTGATGCTCCGATGGATCGCCAAGTTAACCTATGTAGTATATGGAGCAACCTCGGCCATCGTCGGAGGAAGAAGTCCATAGACTTCGCACGCACCAGAACACGACGACATTCCCATACTCATTGCTGGATTTCACTTAGCAGGCGAGAGTATGATCGCTCTAGTGGGCATCTATAGCCACTTAGCGCAGTTTTCGCAACGACACCGCAAGGGTACCGCCACTACGATCGCTGGTTTGATGGCAGCAATTGGCATATCAGTGGCAGCCGGACTCGGTGTGTTCGTGCCACATGAGAAAAGTGCGACTCCGCCACAGGGCCACCACGTCATAGGTGGCGGGGAATCAACTACGACTGGTGCTCTAGGCCCGGCTTTAACCACAACAACTTTGACACTGGCAACAACACCAAAATCTTCAAATGCCACTGGTGCAACAACCACATTGCCACCATCCATCAAGTCTCAGCCTCACAGCGCGGCTTCGGCTCCATCAACGGAGTTGCCAACGACAACGACCGTCACTGTCGCGCGGCCTGTCGGTATTACTGCCGGCATGCACCTCGCGTTCACGAGCAGTTTTCAAGGTAGTTCTCTCAACGGGTCAAAATGGCAGACCTGCTACCCATGGGCTGACTCTGGATCAGGGTGCACGAACTTTGACAACTCGGAACTTGAGTGGTACATGCCATCCCAGGCCCAGGTCTCAAATGGGACTCTGCATCTGACTGCATCCAAGGTTACGACGATCGGAACCACAAGAGCTGGTAGCCCAGCTGCCTATCAATGGAAATCCGGAATGGTTACCACCTACAACTCATTTGATTTTACGTATGGCTATGTACAGGTTACCGCGCGCATACCTGCCGGCTCAGGCCTGTGGCCTGCACTATGGTTGCTTCCTCAAAACGAGTCATGGCCCCCTGAAATCGACATTATGGAGAATCTTGGAGCGAATACATCGAGAATATATTGCACCTTCCACCCAGCACTTGGTGGTGAATCTCAGGAAATTTACAATTCCCCTACGAACCTTTCATCCGGTTGGCACACCTATGCTGTCAATTGGGAGCCCCACTCAATCACCTGGTACATCGATGGCCATCAGGTCTTTACCTCCAGCGCGAATATTCCACAGCAACCCATGTACTTTCTAGCAAACCTTGCAGTGTCTGGCACTGGACAGGTCCCAAACGCTTCTACCCCAGACACTGCCTCGTTTGATATTTCGAATGTGTCCATTTATCAGAATTAGCTACCTAAAAACCCCTAAAGGGCTCGCCGCAACGAGCAAAGAATCAGTCCTAGCGCCGATTTTGCTTTGTTGGTTTGAAGTGTTGCCTCCGGTCTTCTACGTCGACAGACTCACCATGTTTCGTTCCAGCATCTCTAAAGTGGCAGCGACGCTGTGCGTTAGAATGACAGGAGGGCTCCCACGGGGACCGTGGAATGTTGCCTCTGAGCATGAATGTTAGACCTCTAACTTTTCCCTTGCTCTTCTTGGGGCGTGCATCCATAGATGATGAGTCAAAAGGAGAACCGCTGATGTCGGGCGGGCAAGTGAGGAAATCGCGACGAATTTGGGTCAGATATGCTTTTGCTCAGAAGGGTGCGCCGGTTTACTCGAGAGCAATAATGAACCCGCGTGGTTCTTCAGGGATTGACCCTGGCTTCCAGAAACTTTCGAGTCAACCTCCAATTGCACCTCTCCACTTGCTAACTGACGCAGAAGATCTATTTCTGTTTCAGCCGCAGTCTGGAGTTGGGTCACCGCTTCAGAGGCTCACGTCTGACACTCGATTAAGCGAAGAAGAAGAGATAGGTGCGACGGCCCTGCGTAATGCCCCAAACCAGGTCTAGCGAACAAATAAAAGGAATTGTGAAGGAGCTCACTGAAATGAAGCGCAACCCACCCTTCAGCTGCGCTCGATACATCTGGATCATGAAACGACTTCCGGAAACAATTCCATGATTGCTGCAGTCAATTATGAGCGCTCGACCCAAGCAAAAGCAGCTGCCTCACGACATCTTCCCTATTCAATCGTCCTGACCATGACAGAATCTGCTAGGAAACCGTTATGCGGCCCCAAGCAGATTCTGCAATCCACTACGATGCGCAATATTCGTTAACTACTTGCCTGACCTGTTGGACTGTTAAGCCTGCGGCTGAGGCCAAGTTTCCAATGCCAGAGACGCCGAGTACATAGTGAGGATACTCAGCAAGGTACGCCGTTGTTTGGCCCACGCACGAAGACGTTCCCGGTGTGCCCGGCGTGGCGTGAGTCGGAGGACTCGCGAATGCCACCCCTGTGCCAGCGATGACAATTCCGAGGCTCATCGCCATAGTTCCAGCAACAATTGCCAGTTTCTTCTTCATCCCTTTTCCTCTCCTAGTGCGCAATAACGCTTTTGGTGAATGCAACAATATCCGGCCAAATGTGGTTATGCTGGGTCATACCTAAATTGGACCTAGAGATGGCAAAAATAACATGGGTATTGTTCTGTAAATACCCGTGATATTCGCCCAAGAAACCTAGCTACCGTCTAAGCCGTTGTTCGCAGGTTCGGGTCCTGCGGGAGGCGCCGCCGCCAGGTTGTCGTCTGACGTACCTGCCGCTACCCATCATCGCACAAAAGCAGGAATCACCAAGCTGACACGACCTTCTTTGATGTCAATGAAGCCTACCTCGAACAACAGCGCATCCCCAAAAGAAAAGTCATGTACGCCTGCTCGACTCGTCTTGCCATTTTGGAAAACGAGTGAACACCGTTCGTTTTCTTCGCGCTTGCGCGGAAGTGGATACTGCGCGGCAACACTTGAGTGCTAGGCAGATATGAGACTTGGAAGAACCATAACTCGCCATTGAGAATGTTGAGCGACCAACTATAGGATTCATTTAAGACGTCACCGACATGCGTGACAAATTGACTGTACTTTCCGACGATATTGGTCCCACGTCAACGACTGGAGGAAGAAATGGCAACCTATGACGTTTCAAATCGTTCTGCAATTGTCACTGGGGCAGGGTCAGGCATCGGGCGAGCTGTGGCTCACCTACTAGCAACTAATGGCGCATCGGTGCTTGTCACCGAGATACATGACAGTGCTGCGCAGAAAGTTGTTGACGAGATTCGCCAACTTGGAGGCACGGCCGAGAAATTCGTCGGAGATGTCACTGACCCTAGTTTTTGCGAAAATGCGGTTGCGGCTGCCAACACCTTGGCTCCTCTTCGAATCGCGGTCAATAATGCTGGAATTGGTGGGGAGGCTGCAAATATCGGCGATTACTCGCTTGAGGGCTGGCGATCGGTTATTGAGGTAAATCTGAACTCAGTCTTTTACGGACTCAAGTACCAACTCCCCGTCATAGCCTCCAACGGAGGTGGTGCAATTGTCAACATGTCCTCCGTTCTGGGCAGTGTCGGCTTCGCCACGTCATCGGCATATGTGACAGCCAAGCATGGCTTGGTAGGAATGACCAGAAATGCGGCTCTCGAATACGGAGTTCAAAATGTCAGGATAAACGCAGTAGGACCAGGCTTCATCCATACCCCTCTGGTAGATGCCAATCTCGATGAGGCAACACAAACCTTCCTTGCCGAGAAACACGCGCTTGGTCGCCTTGGCGAGCCCGAGGAAGTGGCGGCACTTGTCGCATTCCTAGTCTCTGATGCCGCATCTTTCATCTCGGGAAGCTACCACCTTATCGACGGTGGCTACGCTGCTCAGTAGTTGGCGGAATCCGGCATTCCGAACAAATATGGCCTACTCGCACACTTTGGATTAACGCAAAAACAAAAGGTTTCTGCACGCGCTGGATCAGAGTGCTGGCCCTTTTCAATTCGCCAAGCGCAGCGGTCACATGCTGAACACCAGTTGAATTCACCACCGTAATTTTACTCTTGCCTGAATGATCCAGAGAGGCCTTCGCTCTGGCCGTATCTTTGCCGGAACGGAACGCTCTGAACCTTCAGCACAGCTCGATGAAGATTACCAGACTGGCCAGCCACCTATAAGACTTCCTGTTGGTGGATTATTTTGCAGAATTCCACCCGGCGCACCCAGCGCACGCAGAAGCTGGGAGAAGTTGAACCCGAATGCAGTGGAATTCGCTCCAGAGAACTGGCCATAAACGCGCGCCATGGTTTCCCCCATAAGAGTGGGGCTTGCCCATCCAGTTTCAATACCCGCAAATCCCTCGTACATGGTTCCCACCACGGTGTTTGGACCGACAGATTGACCGACGTGGACTAAAGGCCTGATGTCCTCTGCCGCATACACAACGCGCCCTGCGGCAGGCCCTTGGGAGAGCCGGTAGGCAATAAAGGTGCCACCAGGCCAGCCGGCGTTATAAACACTCACAACCACACCGTTGCCAAGCGCGTAAATCGGACCATAGCCGTGGTAATCCACGCCTTGATCGATTCGTTCCGGCGAAAGGCCACCAATGGAACGCAATGGATTTGCATAAGTCCCGCCAAATGAGGACGGTGTCACTGGGATAATGCCCACCCCGTTCGCAACTATGCTTCTGGCTCTGGCTGCCGCAGCCTGAGCCGCAGCCTGAGCTGCAGCCTCAGCTGCTCTTTTAGCGGCCTCTTGCGCCAACAGCGCCGCCTGCTCCTGAGCCACCAGGGTTGCAATTGTGGAATTTACGGAATTCAACTGCGCTTTCTCCTGGCTTTCTGCCGCCAGCACTGCATTCTTTGCAGAGGTAGCTTGAGCCAAAACGTTAGTTGCCTGTTGCTGAAGTGAATTCAACGACGCTTGCTGCATATGAAGGGTCTGTTCCGCAGATTGGAAAGACGCTATGACGTCTGCCTGTGACGTAGTGACCGTGTTAAGGAATTCCTGACGCACAACTGCCTGGGTCGGATTTTCGTTGAACAGTGCATATAGATCGGAGAGATTGCCGCCTGTCATGTAGCTGTTGATAGCTTCCTGTGCAAGGGTAGCTCTTATTGTGGCGATCGTTGCTTGGGTCTGAGAGACCTGGCTCTTGGTCTGGCTTATCTTCTGATTTACTTGATTAAGCGAATTCTGCGCCTGATCATAGTTCTGAATCATCCGTGATGCTTGTGAACCAAGGGCATTCAACCGTGCCGCAATCGCGGCAGCCTGAGCTCTGGCGCTGGCGATAGTCTCACCACTCGCCATGCCCCCACTAGGCAACAGCTGAGCAAGGGTAGCTGCACCCACAAGCGCGACGGTCAGAATAGCTTTTCTTCTAAGCGAAGCTACGAGTCTCAACTTCACTTTTTTGCAAGCGTCCAAAGCGGTTTCACGACGTTGCTACTTTAGTCAGAAACCTTCATACCTGGCACCCTATATCAGAATATCTCCGAACCTCGAGCCGAACCTCCTGGTTAGAGCCAGTAAGAATTTTTTAAAACCTGCGGAAATACCGAATATTTTGCAGTTGTGGCACACCGATGCGATTGACATATCAAAAGTGCGGGTCTATGCTCTCTCGTCATCATCACGTCATCTAGCGGGTTCATTGACGGTAACAATTGGCACAGCACATGACGGTTGACTAAGCAGCGCGAAGTCTCGTCAAACGACCCATTCAGATAGATTAGGCACGGCATTTCCGAAACACCTTCGGCATCTGGCCTGAATAACTGAATTCGGCTATTGGCTGAGTCGATGACACCGGGGTTCATTTAATAGATATTTTCGGTTTCATGCGCTACGCAGAAGCGGACTGCCAGGGGGGGAATTAATAGTGAATCAAAAGCGAAGTCTAAGGCTTGACGGAAAAGCGGTGTTGATTACAGGAGCAGGCTCTGGAATCGGAAAAGCCTCAGCTCTACTATTTGCTTCCGAAGGAGCGCTCGTGGCATGCGCGGACGTGATTTCTGAAGCGGCCGAAGAGACCGCCGCCACGATTCGCTCAGATGGTGGCAAAGCCATAAGCGTCCAGGGTGACGTCCGCAGCGCTGATGACGCCCAACGCATGGTGTCTTCCACCGTTTCAGCGTTCCACAAACTTGACGTGCTTTTCAACAATGCCGGGACTGGCATTCGAGGCAGCGTTCACGAGCTGAACGAAGAGCAGTGGGACACCGTCATAGGCATCAACCTCAAGGGGGTGTTCCAGTGCTCTAAGGCTGCAATACCTGTCTTCCTCGAGCAAGAATCCGGAAATATCATCAACACGGCGTCCACCTTTGGCATTCTGGCCTCTCCACGATATCCCGCATACTGTGCATCTAAAGGCGGCGTGATCATGCTCACAAAGCAGATGGCCCTGGATTATGGACCTCAGATAAGAGTCAACTGCATCTGCCCGGGGGCGACCGATACTCCTCGCCTGCGGAGAAATATGAGTCTACGCCCAGATCCCTCGTTGCACGAACAGGAACTGTTGAAACTCAATCGGGCTGCTGGTCGCCTCGCTCGGCCAGAAGAAATCGCAAATGCAGCGCTGTTTCTCGCCTCAGACGAGTCATCATTCGTCACCGGCTCGACCCTAGTGGTCGACGGCGGGCAAACAATCGACGCATAGATGAGCCCTGATCTCCGCTATTAAAGCTTGGCAACACTGGGACTGAAGATACCGCCCAAGTGAAGTCAGCATACCAACCTGATGGCGACGTGCCAACGAGATCTCACCTTCATCTAGCTAAATGAGTGCCACCTACGCTCAAGGAGTGCGTCTGCGGAATCCAAAATAATTTCCGCAGGAATGCCGGAGCAGACTAGGCATCTCGTGACTTTGCAAGCCGCCTTTGCGGGAGAGTGCAGAATCCGACAGTTAGCTTGATACCATCGGCGACAGCACCATGTAACTTGTATTGCGTGATCGTCGAATGATATCGAGCGGAACCGCTCACAAAAGGTTCGCATCAAAAGCAGTCCCGTTTCTAACGCTCCTTGCAGTCACCGCTCTGTTTCGCTCCAGCCAAAATGCATTCCAGACCACCATCGGACCCATTGGCTACGCCGTACTCAATTTGAGTCCCTCTGTCATCGGGGTTGGCATTGCCATCGCGGGAGGCCTCACCACACTAGTCAACGTGATACTTGCAGTGCGGCTCAGAACTAGCCGACTACACATGACTGGACTAATAGGCATTTTTGCACTCGCACTCGCAATTGTTGTCATCGTGGTGGGCGACAACACCACAAGTTTTATAATCTCTGGTGTCATCTTTGGGTCGGCAGGCGGCATGGTGATGCCGGTGTTGGCTACACTTGCCGGGCGGGTCGAGGGTGTTGCAAGAGACAGGGCCATCTCCGCCTATACGGTTGCGCTGAGCGCGAGCTTGGCCGTCGGGCCATTCTTCGAATCCGTAGTCTTGAGCGTGAACCACGACTCGCTGAAAGGAGGACTGCTCAGCTTCCTGCCCTTTCCGCTTTTGGCGTTGCTGCTCTTCGGTTCACTTCGGCGATCGATCAAACCCCCCCAGATCCTCTGGCGAAATGCCGCTTCCCTCCAAGCGTCTCGCTAAGAACCCACATTTTCGCCTGGCAGTAGTTTCCCTGCTTCTTTACCAGGTCCCCTTCATCGCTGTCACAGCCTTTGGCGCGTTGATAGCACATTACGAATACGGCGCTACAGTTGCTCTGGCACAACTGTCCTTCACTGTCTTTTTTCTTGTGTCACTCGTTACACGCTCAATGCTCGTCTGGAGACACCCCGGCGAAAGAGAAGGTCTCATGTTGCGCTTTTCGGCTCTCCTCACATTCGCTGGCACGTTGGTTTTGGCGGTCGGGCACCATCTGATCTTCTTGTTCGCGGCAATGATTCTCCTTGGAGTCCCTCATGGACTTGTGTATCCTCTTGCGATTTCCACGGTGGCGCGCACAATCCCACCACGAGACGTTCCGCGGGCCAACGCTGCTATGTCTGCTGCCACAAGCGCTGCCTCGGTCATAAGCCCACTCATTTTGGGCGAGATTGCGAGTCTCTTAGGGTATAGTGCAATTTCGCTTCTGACGTTGGTGCCGATATTCGTCCTTGGAATATGGCTGTTTCTACTCAATCCAAACAGATCTCGCGCTACAAACGGAGTCAACAACGATCCTGCTGATCCAAGTAAAACACTCAGCTAGCTGCTTCAACAATTTTGCCGAAGGCAACGACACGACTTAGTCATTCAATCGCTGCAGGCATTGACTCCCATCCCATATGGTGGCCATATATGAGCCCCGAGTCGATGGCATCTCCTATGAGAGCGTACTTGGGAAACATTCTCAATGTCTCTTCTAGGACTATGGACATCTCAAGCTTCGCGAGATGCATTCCCGAACAGCTGTGAATCCCGTGCCCAAAAGAGAGGTGCTGGTTTGGGCTACGTGAGTAGTCAAACTCTTCTGGACGTTCGAACTCGTCTTCATCGTGATTTCCAGAGGCATAAAGCAGTGCTACCTGCGCATTCTCCGGAATATTCACCCCTCCTACTGTAACCTCAGTGGTTGTCGTTCTAGCTTCGAGATGAATCGGCGGATCACATCTCAAGGTCTCCTCCACAATGCTTGACCCGATTCTTGCGTCCGCCAGATATGCCGTCCTCGTCCGTTCCTCTGCCATTCTTCGAATCAGGGATGATATTCCATTTATCGAGGTGTGGTGACCCGCGAGCGCAAGAGCAACAAGCATGCTGATCAGTTCGGCTTCGCTGAACTTCCTGCCATCAAATTCATCATTGCATAGATGGCTCAAAAAATCGCCCTGGGGTTTTTCCTTTCGCTTTGCGATTTCCGCCCCGAGAAATTTGCGAAAACCATCCCAAGCATCTTTGCTTGAATCAAAATGAGCGT
>DAHVKW010000024.1 GCA_027320695.1 Actinomycetota bacterium
GACGGCCGCGAGAGCCAAGCTGCCTTTGACTGCGTCACCCACGGCTTTGCTGGGTATCAGTGCTATACCCGGGCCTGCAGCTGTAATTGCGGGAGCATGGCACCGTTGCCGTCGCTGCAGTCTATAGAACATTCGCCGTGTCCTTATGGTGAGATGCCTTGGCAACAGTGAGTCTCCCGGAGTTGGTGACCTCAGATATTCGAACGGTCCAGTGCGGACTCCCGTGACGAGTGGTGTGGCAGGGGCGCAACCGTTATACTGCCCCTATGTCGATCAGAAACTGACAAGTTAGGAGAGGCATGGCTACTGCGTACGAACCAACTCACCCCTTATACTTCGATGAGTCAGATCTACGTTCAGAGTTGACGCGAGTATTCGATCTGTGCCATGGCTGCAGGCTTTGCCTGCATCTTTGTCCTTCGTTTCCAACCATGTTCAATGCAATTGATGCCAAGGATGGATTCGTGGCAGGATTGACTGCACAAGAGCAGGACCAGGTAGTGGACGAATGTTACCAGTGCAAGCTGTGCTACCTGAAATGTCCCTATGTGCCTCCGCACGAGTGGGAACTGGACTTTCCGCGTCTGATGATGCGGGCTAATGCCGTCAAGGTGCGAAACAATCACCAATCCGTTAGCGAGAAGTTGGCAGACCAGCTTCTTAGTCGTACTGATTTGCTCGGTGTCACATCGGTAAGGATGTCCGCACTTGCGAACAAGGCGTTGTCCACCAACAGCACCATGGTTAGAAAAACTATGGAGAAAGTGATGGGGATAGCGGCTGAGCGGGTGCTACCGCCGTATGCAAAGCAGCGCTTCTCTGCCTGGTATAAGCATCGCGTAAAGCCGTTTATAGAAAATCGTCGCGTCAAAGCGACGATTTATCCGACATGTTTCATCGAATACCAGAATCCCAACATCGGTAAGGATTTGGTCGCCGTATACGAAAAAAACGGGATTGAGTGCTCGCTGCCTGATGGAGTTAAATGCTGCGGCGCCCCCTGGTTGCACAGTGGAAATGTCGACCAGTTCAAAAAGGTAGCCGAAAAGAATGTGACGGCGCTGGTTAGCCAAGCTCGGCAAGGGAATCCGATTATCGTGGCCCAGCCCACATGCGCCTACGTCATCAAGCGAGATTATCCCCTTTACCTGCAGACTCATGAGGCTGCGGATGTGGCGGGCGCTACCTACGATTCATCCGAATACCTAATGCACCTCCATAAAAATGGGGGTGGAATCAACCTGGATTTGAACGGAGTTTTGCCTGAGTCGGTTACCTATCACATTCCATGCCACATGCAGGCACTAAGCGTAGGCTTTAAAAGCCGCGATCTGCTGAAACTGATTGGCATCAAAGTGGAAGTAGTCAACAAGTGCTCGGGAATTGATGGTACGTGGGGTTACCGCAAAGAAAACTATGAGCTTTCGAAAAAAGTGGCTGGCGGACTCGTGAAGGCAATCGAAAAGAGCAATGGCGAGGTCATGTCTGGCGACTGTCATCTAGCAAACACAGCAATAACCGAAGAAACGGGACGCGGGGTTTACCATCCGATTCAGATTGTCGCTCGGGCTTACGGAATCGATGAGGAGGAATGATGGCCAAACTGAATTTAGGAGACATAGTTGATCTTCGCGAATACGAGCGGGAACGCGATGGCTACCGGCGTTCCATAATTGCTCTAAAATCTATCCGCCGGATATCGCTTGGAAACTTCGTGACGGTCGTCTTCGAGAACCGGGAAACGGTTAGATTTCAAATTCAGGAAATGGCCAGGGCGGAGAAGATGTCGCGGGACACCGAAATCGAAACCGAACTTGCAACATATAATCCGCTGATTCCAGATAAAGGCGAGCTCAAGGCCACTTTGTTTCTGGAGCTCACTTCGACGGAAATGCTTGAAGAATGGCTAACAAAGCTAGTCGGCATTGAATCTTCGCTTTACCTCGAATTGGGATTAGGCGATGCAACGAAGAGGTTGGCATCGAGGCCGGAAAAAGAGCATGGATCGCAACTGACAAGGGATGATATCACCGCTTCGGTCCACTATATCGAATGGAGCCTGAACGAGTTCGAGCAGGATTGGCTGAAGCGCGGGCCTGTCTTTTTAGGAGTTGACCATCCAAATTACAAAGCGAGGGAAGAGCTTTCCAAAGCTACGCTCGAATCGCTTGTCTCTGACTGGGCCTGAAGGAGATAATTGGTTGCCCTAGTGTGGAGAATCTGGCTCGTTAGTGCAATATATTTACTGCCCTAGCCCCCACTAGAACCACCGTTATTACGGATACCATCGATTGCGCCAGCATCAGAAACTTAGCCATCGGAGTGAGAGGCATGGTGTCGGTGGGGCTGAAAGCAAGCGCATTGGTGAACGAGACGTATAGATAGTCAAAATAGGTTGGCACCCACTTGCCATTTGTTGTCTTGGGTACCGACATTTGGGGAAAGAGAAAGTCGGGATTTCTTCGCAGATTCGAGCACCGCGCATAGGGGCCTCCCCGGTCGAGCTCCCAAATCCAGAGGGCGAACACCATCACGTTCGTGAGCCAAATGCCGCCTGCTGCATAAAGCAAGGTGCGGCCGCTGGCACTGCCTCCGCTGACAAGTCGATATATAAGCAACGCGAGATTCGAAGCATTTGCGAGGTTTACAAGTCCAATCAGGACCAACGACAGCCATCTGAAATTGCGAGATTCCCTGGTGATCTTCATCGGATTTGAGATCGCCAATGGGATTAGCAGTAACAGTTCCATTATCGGCAGGATATAACGCGGTCCCACGATGAGCCCTTTGGGGAGAAGGCTATAGAGAATTGCGGCAAGCAGAATCGTTGTCAGCGCGGGCAGCCTGTGCTCTTGTTCGGATCGGAATCCGAATTCGGGAGTCTCGGGAGGTACCTGGGATTCTGATTGCATTTTTCCATATTAGCAGCTGAGAAGGTTTTGAACTGGCTGGCCGTGGGCGGTGGTATTCAGGTCCAGCACCGATTTGGCAATATTGGTTTCAAGTATCGTTTCAGGTCTTCGACGATGAAGGACCCTTTAGGTTTATTTCGCTCATGCAGCGGTATTTCGATCGTGCAAGCGGATTTGCACGTTAGAAATTTGTGTGTTCTTTCTTAATCCGGGCCGGCCTGGAGGGTCTGCTTCATTTTTGATCCGGAGGAAGATTTCAAGAATTTCACCATATTGGGGTGTTCCGGGACCCCGCGAAAAGGCCATGGGGAAACCTGAAAGGATGGCATTGAGTTTGTTGCAAGTTGCAGGGTCGATCGAATAGCAACTAGTGAGTATCCTTTTATACAGTGATTACACAAGATATAGCTGGTCTCGAAGAATTTCCCGGATGGTCCGACGTCCTGTCGCACCTTTTTCACCGAAAGAATCTGGGGTTTAACCTTTCGCGCCTGGCGCTGATCGAAATACTTTCAGGCGAGACTTCGATGGCTCACGCGGCTGCGTTCGTTGCAGCGCTGAGAACCAAGGGCGAAACTGTAGACGAAGTTTCTGGCATGGCTTCTGCGATGCTGGAATTTGCTACCACGGTTGACGTAGATCCTTACCTGGTGGATACCTGCGGAACCGGCGGTGACAGGGCAGGGACGATTAACGTTTCGACTATGGCGGCATTGATCGTCGCCGGTGCCGGTGTGAAAGTCTGCAAACACGGAGGAAGGGCGTCTTCGTCCAAGGCTGGTTCGGCGGATGTTCTCGAATCTCTTGGAGTCAAGGTCGATTTAGGGCCTTCGCTGGTGGCCGAGTGCATCGAAAAGGCCAACATTGGCTTCTGTTTTGCGTCCAAGTTCCATCCTGCGATGGCCAACGTAGCGGCGCTCAGACATGAGCTGGGTGTCCCCACCGTGTTCAATTTCCTTGGCCCGTTGGTGAATCCTGCTAGGGCAAAATATCAAGTTATCGGGGTTTCTGATCCAGCCATGGCTGAAATTATGGTCCATGTGCTTGCCAATCAGGGTTCTGAACGGGCGATGGTAGTTTACGGGGAGGATGGTCTGGATGAGATTTCAACTACCGCTCCCTCGTCTATTTTGGAGCTTTCCCGAGACGGCGATGGCAATGCAGTTTTCAGTCGTTACAAGCTCGATCCGACCGAGTTTGGCTTTTCACTGACCACTATCGACGAACTTCGTGGGGGAGAGGCCAAGGAGAACGCGTTGATAGTTCGTGAAGTGCTCGAGGGCAAGAGTGGCCCAAAGGCTGACATTGCTCTGCTCAATGCCGGAGCGGCTCTATATATCTGTGGAGCAGCACCGTCCATCAGCGACGGGGTGAACTTCGCGCGGCAATCGATTACGTCTGGCGCAGCTCTTCGCGCCTTGGAAGGCCTGGTTTCAAACTCTCAAAGATAAAGAGCTTTACGGTTACTAGCGAATAGTGGGCTTCGCAGGCTGGTCTCGGCCGTGGCGTCGCTGGCGAGCTTCGGGCTGGCGATTCATGCTGCTGGAGTATTGAATGACTTTGCCGTCATGATTAGGGCGCCAGACACAAATATGTTCGCAATTGCTGCCATAAAAGTTTTCGCTGCTCGGCTAGTCTCGATTCTGTGAATATGACAAGATATCGTTGTGCAGCATGCGGAAATGTCACGAGATTTGATGTGACGGTTAGCAAAAAGACTAAGTCGTTTTATCATTTCAGCATCGGCGGAGACTTGCGCGTTGAAAGCGAGGAGGTCCTCGCAGAAACCGTTGACGAGGTTACGTGCAGGTGGTGCGGTCATTCTAAGTCTATTGAAATGATTGAGGGCCCGAATTAAATAGCTCTCGACCCGCGGGAACCTCCACCCGAATTATCGTTATTTGCCCGGGCATTGGTTCTCCAAAAGGGTAGTGCCTTGGATGCAGTGTCGCTGGAGTGAGCAACATCTAGGAATGCGACGATTGATGACATGTCAAACGGATTTGTTCCAGCGATAAGCTGGTGGCAGAAATTGGTGCCGGCCTTTGCGAAGCGGCAAAAAAGTGAGAGAAACTAATGCGATGCGATAGTTGCGCAAATCCGTCACTGTCGGGCGGCCAGCTGATGACCGTTGGAGCCAGCTGACGGTGATTTTAGTAGATCAGGCCATTTGGCCTCATAAAGGTAAGAGGTGGGCGCACCTAATCTCCGACTCGTCATATGAAGAGCTTCATCGTTTCGCGGAAAATCTCGGACTCAACAGGAAGATGTTCCAAAAGGATCACTACGATATTCATCGCGAATTGCGAGAGCGGGCAATAGCTTTGGGGGCGGAGCCAGTTGATTTTCGAGTGCTTTCGCGGGCCCTCCAGCGCGCTGGGCTGAGGGTTCGCTGAAGCAAAGGCGAGTTGGGCGAGTTATTCAGGAGCAGAACCTGAACGTTCGCTTAACCTCCACGGTTTCTCTAGTGAGCCCATGATCCGCGAGCGAGTCCTAGGCTGAAGTCTTAGATTTATTTGTCGAGCTTGGAGAGGTAATGGTCAAGCACCTGCTCGTAACGAATGATTTCCCGCCAAAGGTCGGCGGAATTCAAAATTACCTATACGAACTATGGCGCAGACTCGATCCCAACAGCTTTGTAGTGGTTACCACAGCTAATTCCAACGCAGACGGCTTTGACGCCCAACAGGAATTTGAGATTGTCCGCCTGCCGCAAAAGGTACTTTTGCCAACTCCATGGCTCGCGCGGAAGATAAGGGAGATTGCCGAGCACCATCAGGCCACTTTCATTATTTGGGATCCTGCCCTGCCCGTGGGAATGCTGGCGCCAAAGGTGGGAATCCGGTACGGCGTCATTCTTCATGGAGCTGAACTGACTATTCCGGCCCGGCTACCCATGATTTCGCGGTGGCTATTCAAGATCTTGTCAAGGTCGCGGTTCATAATTACAGCGGGCCAGTATCCAAGGGCAGAGCTGGAACGCCTCTTCGCGAGATCTAAGAGACAGTTGCCCGAAGTGTTTGAGATTCCCCCAGGTGTTGATCCTATGAGATTTGAACCGCTGTCAGAGGAAATTCGCGGCCATTATCGCAAGTCGCTGGGGATTACTGACGATGACTTCCTGGTGTCGTCAGTTTCCAGGCTTGTACCGAGGAAAGGAATGGGCACGCTTATAGAGGCGGCGGGTCTTTTGCAGGATGCCCACCCGGAGCTCAAGGTTGTAATAGCTGGAACTGGTCGGGATGACCATCGCTTGGAGCGCATGGTCAAAAGAAGGAACGTTTCAGTTCGACTGATGGGCCGGGTCGCAGAAGACGACCTCCCGTATTTACTGGGCGCAAGTGACGGCTTCGCTATGTTGTGCCGCAATAGGTGGGCTGGTCTGGAGCAGGAAGGTTTCGGAATCGTTTTTCTGGAGGCTAGCTCATGCTCGGTTCCAGTTGTCGCGGGATACTCCGGCGGGTCGACCGAAGCTGTAACGCATGAGGAGACGGGATTTGTGGTTTATCAGCCCAAATCTTCCAGGAAAGCAGCCGAAGCAATTTCGATGCTGATCAGCAACGCTGATCTGAGGGCAGAAATGGGACGAAATGGCAGGCGCCGGGCACTGGAGGAGTTCTCGTATGATCTTCTCAGCGAGAAACTGGGTAAGTGCCTAGCGTCGATAGGCTGAGTGTCAGGAGAAAACTTTTTCAATGCAGGCGTGGCATCTGATTAGGCTAATCTAGCTAAAGTCTTATAGCCCATGGTTGTGGGGGAGAGGCTAAATTAAGATTTATACGAGGTAGAAGGGACTCGAGCTGTGGAAAATGCTCGCGAAAAAATGGTAATAGGAGCCACTCCAGCTCAATGTTATGAGGTCGCGACCGCATTTGAGGATTACCCTGCATGGGCACAAGATATCAAAGAGGTTCTGATAGGAAGTCGCGACGAATCCGGACGCCCGCTTGAGGTCACCTTCCGGGCTGGAGCTTTTGGACGTACTACCTCTTATACCCTGAGATACGACTACTCCCAGGCGCCTAAAGTACTGTCCTGGATTCAAATTGCCGGTGACATCACTTCAAGACTCGACGGCGTTTATCTCTTCGAATCGGATGATTTGAATCAGACCCAGGTTACCTACGAGCTTACGGTCGAACTGGCCGTCCCAATTCCTGGATTTGTAAAGCGGCGGGCCGAGGTGCGCATAGTCCATGCAGCATTGCGGGACCTCAAAGACAGGGTGGAGTCAGTCAGTCGCAAAAAGTCCGCCGTTCCAGAATAAGCCTTGCGTGGATGGCATCCTCGGGCTTGATTTCGGCGGGACGACTTTAAAGTTCTGTTTGGCCGCGGATGGTCAGCTGGAGCTGTTCGACCCGATACCTACTCCCAAAGACGCGGTGGCTCTTCGCCTCGCGCTCGCCGAAGTATTGAAGCTCGTGAATGCTCACAAGAGCATTAATCTCACCGGAGTCGGCATAGGTCTGCCGGGTTTGGTGGCACGTGGCGGCAAGGCGCTTTTTCTCCCGCATTTAATGGAGCTCTCAACAGTTGACGCCGCCCAAATTTTTCAAAATATTTTCAAAGTGCCGGCGAGATTCGATAATGATGCAAACTGTGCTGGCATGGCGGAGTTGAAAGAGATTGGTCCTTGCGAGTCGGGATACGAGGCGGTGATCGGGATTGGAACGGGCCTCGGAGCGGCGATTTTTGGTCCCGGGGGCATTGCTGGGGGATTTTCGGGTTTCTCGGGTGAAGTTGGTCATATGTGCATAGAGCGCAACGGACGGCGCTGCGAGTGTGGCAGGCGCGGGTGCTGGGAGCAGTACTGCTCGGCAGGTTCAATTAGATCTCAACTTGACGCAGCCGGAAGGGTGGACGTCGAAGTTGAGGATGTATTTCGTCGATGGGAAGTTAATTCAGAATTCGAAGATTTGGTTGATGAGTTTTGTTTTTATCTCGGATTGGGGATTGCGAATCTTGTTGCCATTCTCGACCTTGAGCGGGTAGTCCTAACTGGCGGTTTGGCCAGATGCTTGGCAGGCGTGCTGCCGAAGGTCAGAAGCCATTATCTGGAACTTGTTGAAGGTGCTATCGTACGCAGGGAGTCCGAGATTCTAATCGGGTCTCTCTTCGAATTTGCAGGGGCGTTAGGCGCGACTTATCTGTGGAATTTAGTCGATGGCTAGCCCCAGTGTATTATGGTGATGTCATGGAATTTCGACGTATAACCGGGCTGCCACCTTATGTCTTTGCGGAGATCGATTCTCTCAAGGCACAAGAGAGAAGGGCGGGAAAAGATGTAGTGGATCTGGGATTTGGGAATCCCGATATCCCTTCCCCTGACATCGCGGTAGAGAAGTTGGCGGAGGCCGCCAGAAATCCTAGAAATCATAGGTATTCTTCCAGCAAGGGCATTCCGAACCTGCGCAAAGCCGTTGCCGATATGTATTTGCGGAAATTTGGTGTCGAGCTTGATCCTGACACTGAGGTTGTATCCACTATCGGTGCTAAAGAGGGGTTTTCCCACCTGATGTGGGTCCTGGTCGGTCCGGGAGATGTCGCCCTCGTCCCATCGCCTTCATACCCGATCCACATATGGGGCCCGCTTTTCGCCGGAGCGGAGGTAAGGCAGGTCAGGTTGGGGCCCACCTCTAGAAACGAGGCGCATGGCGAGGCTCCGCGGCGAGGCAATCCGGAAGAATTTCTTTCCAACCTGGTGGAGGCATTTGAGTCGTCTTGGCCAAGGCCAAGGGTGATTGTGATCTCATTCCCTCACAACCCAACGACCACCAGCGTCGATTTGGACTGGATGACCAAGATTGTCGAATTTGCTCGGGAGCGGGAAGTGATAGTTGTTCACGACTTCGCCTACTCCGATACTGCATTCGATGGTTACAAACCCCCGTCCGTTTTGCAGGTGCCCGAGGCGAAAGACGTGGCGGTAGAACTCTACACGCTGACTAAGTCCTATTCGATGGCTGGATGGCGTTCAGCTTTTCTGGTGGGAAATAAAGATGTCGTAGCTGCTCTTGTGAAACTAAAGAGTTATTTGGATTATGGCACCTTCCAACCGATTCAAATAGCTGCTACCGTGACGCTGAACGAAGCTGACAGTTATCCGCCTTTGGTAAACGCCATATATCAGTCGCGCAGGGATGTTCTTTGCGAGGGATTGGCCCGAATTGGCTGGCAGATTGAAAAGCCCCGTGGGACCATGTTCGTCTGGGGCGAGATTCCTGAGCCTTATCAAGATCTGCAGTCCTTGGAGTTTGCAAAGTTCCTTGTTTCCGAGGCTCAGGTGGCGGTTTCTCCGGGCGTAGGTTTTGGGCCTGGAGGTGAGGGCTTCATCCGTTTCGCGCTTATTGAAAACGAGCAGAGGATCCATCAGGCGCTGAGGAATTTGAAACGGGCGCTTCCAAAGCTCTGAAACACTTGTTAATCAAGCCGTAACCAAACAAAGTTCAAAGCGAAACGAAGCTGAAACATTCCTCCTATAGGATCACACCGTGACCCGATATGTACTGAGAATATGGCTAGATGATCGTCCAGGCGCGCTTGGTGCAGTGGCCTCGCGTATCGGATCGGTCAAAGGCGACCTGGTCGGCATTGAGATTCTTGAACGTGGCGCAGGGCGTGTGATTGACGAGTTGATAGTGGACCTTCCCAATGATGCGTTTGTCGATCTAATGGTGCGGGAAGTCCAGGAAGTGGATGGGGTCGACGTCGAAAATGTGAGTATCGAACCGAATCCCGACAGAGATTTCCGTCTCGATCCGATTCTAACCGCCGCAGCTATCGCTGAGCAGGAGAGCAGATCAGGTTTTCTCAAGGAGCTGGTAGATCGGTTGAGCTTTGATTACACGACGCGCTGGGTTGTTGTGTTCGACATGGCTGAGAACGCAGTTGTGGCGTTCAAAGGTGACGCGCCTCTACAGGGCTGGGTCGAGGCCTACGTCAAAGGCGTCGGTTCAGGATCCGCCAATGACATGGCTGAGCCGTCGGATATCGCCCTAATGGTCATGCCGCGATCTAATGTCGCGGTGCTAATGGGGAGACCGGATCGTATGTTCCGAGGCCTCGAACGGTCTCAGTTGGAGGCTCTTGCCCGCATAGGGGACGTCAAGCTTGTGTCATTTGCGGAGTAGCCCGAGTTTTTCAAGATAGAGGTTCCACCGCTTCTCTCTTGAGTTAGCGCCCATCCTGCTTTTTGTGGGAACAAAATTGTGACGGGATTTGTAAAGGTCTCTCACANTTTCCGGTGTCATATCTCCGAGCCCCACTGCCGACATCATTGCCGCTCCAAAGGCCGTCGATTCGGCGAAAAATGCGGCTTGACTTTCCAGATCGGTCTGGTCGGCGATCAGTTGGCAGAGGGAATCGATGTGCGAGAGTCCGCCATCGATTCTCAGCAATTCGATCCGGTTTTCGAGGGCCGTTTGAAGTTCTATGATCACGCTGGCAATCTGAAGAGCAATGGATTCGAAGCCGGCTTTGGCGATTTGCCCCTTGGAACTCGATGTGTCGAGTCCGGCAAGAACTGCACCAGAACCTTCTTCCCACCAAGGGGATCCCGTGCCGGAAAAAAAAGGTAGAAGCGTCACCTGTTCCGATGTCCGGACAGACTTGGCCAGGGCGTCGAGTTCCTCGATATTGGCTGCGATTCCGAGCACGTCTACCAGCCATTCCAATGTTGAGTGGGTTGAGAATATCGATCCTTCCAGGCAGTAAGTGTTGCCTATTCCAGAAAGATTCCAAGCAATTGAATCGATCAAGGCCGGGTACGGGCCAAGTTTGCGATCTCCTGTGTTTGCCAGAATGAATGTTCCGGTCCCCAAAGTCGCTTTGGTGTCACCCATGTCAATGCAGCCCTGGGCGAATAACGATGCCTGCTGATCTCCAAGAACTGCGTGGACAGGGGTTCCGCTCCAACCATCGAGGTCGGGGTGGCATATTTCGCCAAACATTGCGTCAGATGACAGCGGTGCCGGCAAGAGATCAATCGGAACTTCGAACAACGTCCCTAGCTGGTCCTCGTACTTGTTTGATGTGATATTCAGCAAAGACGTTCTCGAGGCATTGGTGAGGTCGGTAAGGGGATTCTCGTTCAAAGTGAGATTGGCAATTAGCCAGCTGTCGACGGTTCCCATTGCTATTTTTTTCGATGGAGTGCCGGCGAGATCTGCAACAATTTGTGCGTATTTGGTGGCAGAGAAAGATGGATCGAGGGGCAGGCCGGTTACCTCTTTAACAAAATCCTGGACCTCCATCTTCTTCAATTCGCTGCATCGCGCGGCGCCTCTGCGGTCCTGCCATGAGATCGCCATGGACAACGGCAGCAAAGTTTGCTTCTCCCACGCGATCACAGTTTCGCGTTGGTTCGCAATTCCGATCGCTCTTGGCTGGCCGTCAATTTGGCGGGCAATGTCCTCCAATGCTTCGACGGAAAATTGCGCTATCACCGAGGGATCCTGCTCGACCCGATTTGGCGCCGGGTAATCAATGGGAAGGAGCCTTGAAGACGTTGCCAGAACACTGCCATCTTCCGCGAAGGCGAGTGCCTTTATCGACGTTGTACCGATGTCAAGTCCTACGTAGCTCATTACTTAGCAAATTAGCTGAGATCTGGGTAGCGGTGTCAGCTATTTTCGATTTGAACGGTTGAGCTGAAGTCCTTCCATGTGCGGGCCAGGCCATCGTCGATGTCAGTATCGATCATGATGCCCAGGGATTTGGCGAGAGAGTTGTCGACGCTTACGCCACGCATTTCGCCCGGTTTGGCAGGCGCCTTGTCGAACGGGATGTTTACGCCGGTTGCCCGGGAGATCTTTTTGATCAAGGAGTTAACGGTAATCGAACTGCCGGACCCAATTATGACCGGCCCTTGGTAGTCAGAATCCGCGAGGTGAATGAACGCCCGAGCGACATCTTTTACGTATACGTAGTCGCGATATTGTTCTCCATCACCGTAAACCGAGAATGTTGAGAGCCCCAAGGCTGTGCGCATCAGTCTTGGGACAATTGAGTCTTTTTTAGACATACCTTCTCCGTAGACATTTGTGAGTCTCAGTTGGGCAGCCGATATCTGGTAACTGGCACCGTACGCGTTGGAGAGAACTTCTGCAGCCGCCTTGGTTGAGCCGTATGGCGTTAGCGGCCGCATAGGCGATGATTCCAAGATCTTTCCATCGGTGATATTTCCAACGACGGCGTTCGTGGATGCCAGAAGTATCCTTTTCGCAGATCTGAGACGTGCCAGCTCGAGCAGGTTCTGGGTTCCGATCACATTGGTGTCAAAAACACCCTGCGGATCATTCATCGACTGGAGTACGGAAGTCCTGGCAGCCAGGTGGAAAATCGTGTCGATATTCTGAGGAAGCATAGCATGCAGCGCAGTTCGGTCACTTATATCGGCCACCAGATGCTTGGCGCCAGGATGTGATCTGGGCTGCAAATCGACCACCGTAACGCTCTTTGAATACTCCAATGCCATTGTGACCAATTGCGATCCGATAAATCCGGAACCGCCTGTTACAAGTACATTACCTAACTGCATTTGACTCCCCAGCTTGGAATTGCAGCGAGCGCTACCTTACGTTTTGACCTTGTTGTCCTAGACTTATCTGGTATGAGCTACTACATCCAAGAGTTTAGGCATTGGTTTCGTGGTCCGGTTGGGCAGCGGGCCATTCGCTATACTCTCGGGTCCGGAATAGCTTTTGTTATTTCGCAGATTGTATTCATTGCGTCCTATGGAGTTTTCCATCTTTTCGGCGCGCGGGGTTCTTCAATCTTCGCCACGATGGCAGGAGCGGTGCCGTCATACTACATGAACCGCAACTGGGCATGGCAAAAACGGGGGAGGTCGCACATTTCAAAAGAGGTTATTCCTTACTTTGTCATGGCAGCGCTATCCCTGGTGTTCTCGACTTGGTCAGCCGATTTTGCGTCATCGCATAAGGACATCGTCGGCGCATCGCATTTTTTCCAGCTGATTTTCGTTGACGGAGCCTATGTAGCTTCATTTGCTGTTCTATGGTTCGCCAAATACGCCTTTATGGACAAGATACTGTTTACAAAGTCAAAGGTCGGATCAGGCAAGACGAGCTTTTAGCCGCCGCAGCTGGATTCGGTTGGATGGCTAATTTCAGTTCAATGTGGAATCCTGCTGGCTGCGCATCGAGGGATCCGCTAATTGTCTCGTTTTCAACAAGGTCCAGGAGGGTAAGAGTGGCAATTGCTCATTGCCGCTGTGATAAAGTTCCATGGGCTGACAAAGAAGGGAGTACGCGCCGTTTCTGCGGTGCTGGAACTAAATGGGAAATTGCCGTATTACGTTGGCGTTGGGCGAATATGACCGAACCATTGCGCTGCTTTCGGGGCAAGCGGCTCCAGTGGGCGTTGACTTGACGATCCTGCCAATGTCCGATGCCTGGGACCGCCATCAGCGAATGATCCGGAATGAAGAGTTCGATGTCGCAGAGCTTTCGCTGTCCTCATACTTGATGGCCAGAGAGCGCGGTCAGGGATTAATAGCCTTGCCGATTTTCCCCTATCGGATGTTCCGCCATCAGTTTATTTTGGTCAGGAAGAATGCAGGGATCTCTAGCCCGACGGATCTCAAAGGCAAGCGTGTCGGAACACCTATGTACCAAACGACCACAATGCTCTGGGTCCGCGGCATGCTGCAACACGAGTACGGGGTGCGGCCGGAGGATATCGAGTGGGTGACAGAACGGGAAGAGCTGGTTCATTTTGTTCCCAATGGAGTCAGTATCAAAGTCGAGTCCGAGCCAGTTGAAGAGCTCTTTGCACAAGGGAAACTCGACGCGATCGTTGTGATCGAGGAGGTTGAGGAGCGTTGGCTGAACGATCCCGGCGTGGCGCGGTTGTTCCCAAATTTTCCGGAAGTCGAAGCCGACTATTACCGCACTACCGGCATCTATCCGATAATGCACATCGTGGCGGCGAAGACCGAGCTTGTTTCGCAATACCCGTGGCTGCCACGGAGCATTTACGACGCATTCGCACAGTCGCTGGCCTATTCGGATCAGATGGAGCGTTTTCCGCGCGTAGTTAATTTGGCATGGGCCAATTTTTATTTCGAGGCTGAACGGAGAATTTTCGGTGGCTGCCCATATGTTTATGGCATCAGCAAGAACCGAAACTCGCTAGAGGCCGCTGTTGCGTACTCGTTCGAGCAGGGACTGACTGGACATCAATTCAAGGTTGAAGAGATTTTTGCCCAGACTTTGCTCGACACTTAAGGGCCGGCGCAAATCCGAGAGGTAAAAATCAACTAAAGCTATCTGCGGATTTCCTCGGCTTGCGCCCTCTTAAGTACCTTTGGGAAAGATAGGCAAATAGCCCCAAGATCGTCGCCAGCGATATCCAGATGCCGACATAGACCGAGTCGGGGCGATAGAACACGGTAATGTTCCATTTTCCCGCTGGAACGGGAATGCTCTGCAAAGTACCGTCTTTCCCAACAGGAATGTGAAATGTGTGGCCTGTGGTTGCAGAAGTGTATTTCGCCTGCCAGCCTGGAGCGTAAGCTTCAGCCCACGAAATTGACGATGGCCCCGATGACGCGACCCTTAGTCGCAGGGTGCCATTCAATGCGGTAGACAGACTAAGGATCTGAGTCTGTGGTCCGTCCGTTTTGAGAATTGGCTGAGCGCTGGAATTCTCGAATATCGAGAGACTGCTGCTGGTGCCCAATGGGTGAAAATGGGGGTAGGTCAAATATGGCTCGAGCTCGCCGTTGAGCGCAAAATACCCTTTGCTGGAGTTCACCCCAACGCCAGCTACCAGGGCCTGCTGCGGATCGGCAATCTGCACTGGCAACACCTGCTTGACGACGACGCCCACGGCCTGGACTGCTTGCAGATCAGCCGGTGCGGGCAGGGAGTAGTGCAACGCGCCTGGAACCGAATCACTCGGGCCGGGGGTTGCGGGTACTAGTTGGATTATCGAACCGTCTTGTTGAAGAAGCCCAACTCCTTTGATTGTTGCCGACGAGAACCGCTGGCCGAGACTCACATCTACCCCAGTGATTGACAGATTTCTCCCGAATAGTCCGAAAGTATCAGTAGGTTTGGACTGCAGCGGCGACGACTGAAAGTTTGTGTGCGAGGACGACGAAGGCTGCGAGCCATGCGCGGCCGCGTTGGAGAGATAGAAATTCGGAAGCGGAACCGCGGTGGGTGAGCCGTAGGGAGACGTCAGGTAACGCCAGTTTGTGAGAACTACCTTGGTTCCCAGGGTGTCTACCAGCGAACCTGCCAACAATCGAGGCAACAGAGCTCCTTGGGCGTGGCTTCCGGTCGCGTTCTCGTAGTCGGCCAACGAGAGTGAGCTATAACCCTGGATGGAAAGATTTCTGGCAGCTATGTTCAGGTCGGGCTGTCCAAACCAGTTGAGATCAGAGAAACTATAAAGGTGCGGGTCGTAAATCGCGAACCTGGAGCCATCCTGGATCAGCGAGTGGATAGCTGCATCCTGCTGGGTAGTCGAATCGAATTGCGAAAGGATGCTGGGGGTACCGAGGCTTCCTAACAAATTGAAAACGATGAGGTCCGCAACGACAGCCGCGGTTACCAGGATCTTTGCTTTGTTTAGAGGAAGCCTGCGCACCATGAAATAAATAAGACCTGCGGAGGCGGCTATCACCAGTTCAATAGCGAAGACGAAGGCTTCTTTGAGGGTGCTCAGGTGCACAGGACGACTATGGGCCTGTAGGAACCTGGTTACGAAAGCGCTTTTGATGAGAAAGCCTCCGTAAATTAGAGTTATTATCGCTGCCGGCAAGAAAGCTATCCACCGAGTCCATGATCTCTCTTTTCCCGGGGTATGCAATAGTCGGTCAAGCCACACGCCGAAGAAGGCGAACATTGCCACATCAAGATCCAAGATATTGCGTCCCTGCAGACGCTGCTGTCCATAGAGGGGAAGGTGGTTAAGCAGAGGCTCGAGGGGGGTGTAAGAGCCGAGAGCCAGTACAACGCCCACCGCGGCGACAAACAGATATGGCAGGAGTTCACTTTCCAGAGTTCTTTTGACGGTACGGACAATCGTGGTGAATAAGGCTATGATCGGGCCGATTGAAGGATAGATGGTGACTTCTTCAAAGGTGAACGGGCCGAAGTAGTAGTGGACTCCTCGGCCAGGCCCGCCAAAAAGGTATGGGGCAAACAGAGAATAGAAGTATTGCGGGGCGAAGGCGCCAAAAGCTACGAAAGCGGTCGTAGGATTGGCGCGTTGGGATATCGTTTGGTAGGCCAAGCCAGGCACCCATTGCGCGGCAGAGATTCCCAGGGCAACGAGTCCTGCCGCTCCCAGCCAAAGAAGTTTCTTTGGCCAAATTGATCTGTGCTTCACGAGCTTGGCCGCTGAAAACACGGCTAAGAGGATCAATTCGTCCAGCATTGCTTCCGGAGCGCCAGCGAGGACAATAAGGGCGAAGCAGATCGCAAGATAAATAGCGTTGCGCAGTCTGGAATGCAGGCTTGGCTCAATTATTCGGGTAGCGAAGAGAAGAAGCCAAGGAGCCAGGGAGATTCCGCTGATCATATCGAGATGAACGCCCTGCGTTATCATGACTCCAGCAAAGGCAAAAGACAAGCCCGTAATCCGCGATGCGAATTCCGATACGCCGGTCTCCTTCATTAGAAGATAAAACCCAAACGAGGCCGTGAAGTAGGGAAGTCCCTGGCTTATGCCCCAAGCCCAAGCGCTTGGGAGAAATATATATAGCCAGGATGTGGGATAAAAAACACCGGCGTTGAATCCCGCAAGCAGCGGGGTGCCTGACCAATCAAATTGATTCCAAAGCGGCAGATTGCCCTGGCGTTCTATTTGTGCTGCTAGGACCCTTAGTGGATTGAACTGGATTAAATTGTCTCCACTAGCCAGCGGATGTCCAAAGATACCTGGAAAGACGAAGACAACTATGGACAAGACTGCGAATTGAAACCAGGCTTTGGAAGCAGCCCGGCCGAAGCGAGCGCGTATCTTTTCGGTCACGCTATGCGCTTTCATGTTTGAAGATATGACTGAGGTAACGGTCACGAATTGCCGTTTGGATTACCGCACGGAAATAGTAAATTCCATACTTCCAGTTGGAGACTTTCTTTGATGCCCCGGCAGTTCTGACCGACATTTTTACGGGATGCTCGTAAAGTCGCGCTCCATTGCAGATGGCGGAGATAAGAATTTCAGACGATTGGTACTGCCTTTGGCTAAGACGCACCATTCCAAGAATCTCGCTTCGATACGCTCGATATCCCGAGGAGGTGTCGCCGACCTGGGTGTTGGTGATTAGCGATACCAATCGCGTAAAGAACTCGACTCCCAGATTGCGCATACGATCTCGGTTTTCCGTTGTGCCCAGACGTCTGGAACCCTGCGCGAAATCGGCATCTCCGCTGACTATTGGTGCAATTAGCTGGTCCAAGTCACTTGGATCCCATTGTCCATCTCCGTCGACTGCAGCCACATACGCGTTCTTGTTGCTGAGGCCAAACAGATATCCGGCTTTCAGCGCTGCTCCCTGCCCTAGGTTTTTCGGAAGTTCCAAGACCGCAGCCCCCGCAGACTTGGCGACGCGAGAGGTGTTGTCGGTCGATCCGTCATCTATGACCAGCACCTGCGTGTTCAAGCCGCACGCCGTTGCCGGAACTTTCGAGATGACATCTTGGATCGAGCCCTCCTCGTTGAAGGCTGGAATCAAGACAAGTATTGTGGTCGGAGATATTTCTCCGTGGCCGGCGGTCAGTTTTCTAAAGGACTCCAATAGATCCTGTGGCAGTCCATTTTGGATTAGAGCATTATTGCTGGGCGTAATGTTGAAAAAGTTCTCGAGCACAATGGTAATACGCTAACCAATAGGCGAAATGATTGCTACCCAAAAGTTTTGTTCTAGGTATTCCCAGCTAGCTGGCTGGTTTTAAATTATATTGGAGAAAAGTGACATATGGTTGTTGACATCTCATAACTACAGTGATGGAATTACACATGATGTTGTATCTATCTAGGCAAGGGAATCAACATATAGTGTTTTTCCCGTGACACAGTCACGGCCAAGGTGTATCATTAACGGTGTAAGGCAGATTGGCGGATTTGGAAAGTCAGTTGTAACGGGGCTCTTAACGAATTTGTTGCAATCATATGGTCGATCTGGCGACCAGTCCTAGTTGTTCTTAGAAATCTTTATGTGAGTTTTAATTAATGGTTCATCTGTCGGATCAGATTGATTAGGAAGGTTTTATAAATGGCGATAGCTTCTCAGAGATCTGGAATTGGACTTAAGCGTTTTTATACGGAACAGGGTGTTCATCCCTATGACACGGTTGTATGGGAGCGCCGCGATGCTCGGATCACCAACTACCTCGATGGTTCAGTAGCATTTGAGCAGCTTCAAGTTGAGGTGCCTTCCACTTGGAGCGTGAATGCTACCAATATTCTGGCTCAGAAGTATTTTCGTGGCACATTGGGAACGCCAGAGCGTGAATGGTCTTTGAAGCAGGTCGTTGACAGGGTGGTAGACACCATAACTGCTTGGGGAATAAAGGATGGGTACTTCGCTGACGACGAGGAGATGGAGAGTTTTTCCGATGAGCTGAAGTATGCGATTATCCACCAGCACGCCGCATTCAACTCTCCAGTTTGGTTCAATATCGGAGTTCAGGGGGTGCCTCAGCAGGCTAGTGCATGCTTCATCCTTGCAGTTGATGATGATATGAATTCAATTTTGAACTGGTATGTCGAAGAAGGAACCATATTCAAGGGCGGTTCCGGTTCAGGGATCAATCTTTCTAAGATTCGTTCCTCTCAGGAGCTCTTAAAGGGCGGAGGAACGGCTTCCGGACCAGTGAGCTTTATGCGTGGTGCCGATGCATCGGCTGGAACGATCAAGTCTGGAGGAAAGACCAGACGTGCCGCCAAGATGGTTATTTTGAATGCCGATCACCCTGACATCGAAGAGTTTGTTTGGTGCAAGAGCGTTGAGGAACGCAAGGCGCGCGCATTGCGTGACGCAGGTTTCGATATGAGCCTTGATGGCAAAGATAGCTTCTCTATTCAGTATCAGAATGCGAACAACTCGGTAAGGGTGACTGACGAGTTTATGGAAGCTGTGGTAAACGATCTCGAATGGGAGCTAAAGGCGGTAGTCGACGGTTCAGGTGTTAAGACCTTAAAGGCCAGGGAACTGATGCGGCAAATATCCGAAGCCGCATGGGATTGCGCCGATCCGGGCATTCAGTACGACAGCACCATCAACAAATGGCACACTGCACCTAATACGGGACGGATTACTGCTTCCAATCCCTGTTCGGAGTATGTGCACCTAGATAACTCAGCATGTAATCTTGCGAGTCTCAATCTCATCAAGTTTCTCGAGCCGGATGATTCATTTGACATTCAAGGGTTCAAAGTGACGGTTGAAGCGGTATTCACTGCCCAAGATATTTTGGTCGGTAACGCGGATTACCCCACAGAGAAGATAGGTGACACCTCACGAAAATTCCGCGAACTTGGAATTGGCTATGCCAACTTGGGTGCAATGCTTATGGCGCTCGGTCTTCCATATGACTCCGATGAGGGTAGGGCAGTGGCTGCCTCGGTGACCGCATTGCTGACTGGAACCGCATACGCCACTTCGGCCAGAATGGCTAGCCGTCTTGGTCCGTTCGCGGGTTTCTACGATAACCGCGAACCTATGTTGAATGTGCTAAAGATGCACAGAGATGCAGCTGACGCGGTTGACCAGTCTCTAGTGGATTCCGAACTGTTTAGTGCTGCCAAGCAGTCCTGGGATGAGGCCATTGAAAACGGGTCGACATACGGGGTGCGGAACTCGCAGGCGTCTGTGCTAGCTCCTACGGGAACTATTGGGCTGTTGATGGACTGCGACACTACCGGT
>DAHVKW010000025.1 GCA_027320695.1 Actinomycetota bacterium
ATCCAGGTCTTGGATAGCTCCAGTCCCTCCGCGATAACGGTCTCGGTCACGTAGGGAGCACCCGCCTGATAGTTATTCCAGCTGGATTCGGTTCCGCCTGCTTCGACCATGATGATTGCTATGTCTGAGCCCTCAGAGTTCTCACGGCCAGCCACCACGAGCTCGAAACTCGAAGAATCCCCGTCCTGATAAGTGGGGTGTGGAATCCACTTGCCTTCAGCGCTGAAGGCGATCCGAACGGCTCCAATTGGTCCCTGGAATGGAATGCCGGAAATCATCAAGGCAGCTGATGCAGCATTGATCGCCAGCACGTCATGCGGATTCAATAGGTCGGCGCCAAGCACGGTCCCCACCACGTGCACCTCGTTGCGGAAGTCATCCGCAAAGCAGGGCCTGATGGGTCGGTCGATTAGGCGCGAAGTAAGCGTCGCCTCATCGGTAGCACGACCCTCCCTTCTGAAAAACGAACCGGGAATACGTCCTACCGCATACATCCGCTCCTCAATGTCGACGGTCAGCGGGAAAAAGTCAATCCCCTCTTTTACCGTCTTTGACGCGGTAGCCGTAGCTAACACCATTGTGTCGCCAAGCCGAGCGACTACTGCGCCGTCAGCCTGCAAAGCAAGTTTCCCTGCTTCAAATGAAAGGGTTTTGTCTGTCCCACTAATTGGGGACGAAACGACAACGGCCTCAGCCATTTGTCTCCTTAATGTCTTTTTGGCGACCTTGGTAGTTCCCAGTCGCTAACCACCAATTGCTTGGGAGCTAGCGACTGGCAGCTGGGGGCCAAAGTCGCAGTCCTATCTCTTATGTACCTGCCAAGCCAAGCCTGCATGTTCCACATTACGGGAAATGTATATGCATTTCCCACTGTCTAGTGTATACCTTCAAAACAGTCCAAAACTTTTATGGCCCACTCCCCATTGCGGAAGTGGGCCATAAACTCAACAACTACAAAATTATCTGCGGATGCCTAGACGACTAATCAGTGACCGATAGCGCTCAACATCCTTATCGCGAACATAATCTAACAGTCGGCGCCTATGGCCAATCAGCTTCATTAGGCCGTGGCGAGTATGGTGATCACCCTTGTGCATCTTTAAGTGCTCAGTCAGATGAGTAATTCGATTTGTAAGTAGTGCAATCTGAACCTCAGGAGATCCGGTGTCGGACTCATGTAGGCGGTATCCAGAAATGATCGCTTCTTTATCTTGCATGCAAACCTTTGTCCTATAGACCTATGTGAGAGTATCCGGTTGGATCTGCTCATAACGTCCTTTGAAATCAAACATTGTGATCCTAGTAGGATTCGACCAGACTACAAGCTATGCGTGGCGCAGAACGCCTCAACGCGAGCAATATCTTCTGTGATTTTAGCCATCAGCTCCTCGCTGGTGCTAAAGCGTTCCTGGTCGCGGATCTTCTTGCCAAACTGCACCTTGATCTCCTCCCCGTAGAGATCGCCGTCGAAGCCCAAAATGAACGCTTCAAGAAGTCGCTCGCCGCCGCCCGGATAATAGGTTGGACGCGTTCCCAATGATATAGCGGCTACGTACCGCTCCCCATTTTCCAATATTACCCATCCGGCATAGATCCCATCCGGCGGAGTCGCCATGAGACTGGAGAACGTGACATTGGCCGTGGGATAGCCAAGCTCGTTTCCGCCCCTGCTGTCGCCATGTTCAACATGACCTCTGAGTTCGTAAAGACGTCCAAGGTACTGCAGCGCTTTCTCCATATCGCCTGCCGCTATCAGGTGGCGAATCAGCGTCGATGACAGGACCTCGCCACCTGGACCTCCAGGAGATTTCAGCGGAGCCCCCAGAACTTTGAACCCGTGCTTTTCGCCCAATATTTCAAGAAGCTCCACATTGCCCTGCCGATTATGGCCGAAGTGAAAATCGCTGCCAACTACCACCATCTTGACATTGAGCTCTCCAACGAGGAACTCCTCAACAAAATCGACCGCGCTTTCATTGGCCCTGTTTTGATCAAATGTCACCACGCATACCGCGTCCACTCCTGTTTCGGCGAGACAGTCGAGCTTTTGGCTAGCCTCACTCAGCAACAGCGGTGCCGAGCCCGGACGCACAACGGATGCGGGGTGCCGGTCGAAGGTCACCACGACTGAGCTAGCCCCAATATTTCTTGCTATCTCGATAGTCTTCGAAATCAAGTACCTGTGGCCTAGGTGCACACCGTCATATGCACCAATTGTAACTACGGAGCCATTCGGATATTTGCTGGGATTCGCATCGGTAAAAATCTTCATTATGGACGAAACTAGTTGATTGCCGGCAAAATAATGCCAGCTCGAAAGGTGTCTCCGTGATCTCGTCGATACAGGCCAATCAGCTGATCCCAGTTCAGGAATGGTCCCGCGCTAGCATCGAACGCTAGCAATTCATCATTTTCCTGGTCCGGCAACACGACTCTAGAACCCTCTCTCGCCCGCGCTGCCTGCGCTTCATTCAATCCGACGACTTTGAAATCGCGGAATGCCGATGCGGGGCTCAAAGTAGTTGCAGGAGTCACTTCTTCAAGAGGAGTAGCCTCACCCACGGTAAAACTTCCCGACTCCAGACGCCTCAGATTGCCAAGATGGGCTCCAACTCCAAGTGCGGCTCCCAGATCGTGGGCTATCGAGCGGATGTACGTGCCTGGACCGCAAATGACTTCGATATGAATCACGTTTGCTTGGGACGTAATCGAATAGCTGATGGAGTCTATTCTCACGGGTCGCGGCTTTATCTCGACGGCAAGATTCGAGCGATGATAGTCATACAGCTTCTTGCCTTTTACCTTAATCGCCGACACCACCGGAGGCATTTGGCTGATCTCGCCCGTCATGGCCCGAATAGACTCGCCCAACATGGCGGCATCGAGGCTTGGCACGTCGGAACTCGAGACTACTGTTCCGTCAGAATCGTAGCTATCGGTCTCGATCCCGAAAACGACGTCACCGGAATACTTCTTTGTCTTGCCTTGAAAATGGTCAAGGAGCCTCGTCACATTTCCTACGGCCAGCACCAACAAGCCGGTAGCCCCAGGGTCAAGGGTTCCGGCGTGACCTATCCTTTTTTCGCCGTAAATGCGCCTTAACCGAGAAACGACATCGTGGGAGGTCATTCCCGCCGGCTTGTCAAGCAAGACCAGACCTCGCGACACTCTCGCCTTCAACCTCTAATCCCCATTATTGTCCGCTTGCTCTCCGCTTGAAAGCCTCCTCAGGATCTCATCGATCCTGATTCCATGGGATATGCTTTCATCCTGGGCAAACCTTAAATGAGGAGTACGCTTCATCCTTACCTGGGAAGCGACGGCGCCCTGTATCTTCTTGCGATATTCCTCGAGAGCTTTGGCATTCTCGCTCGTAAGATTTGCGATCCATACGACGGCATTTGAGAAGTTGGGTTCAGCCTCGACTGAAGTGACCGTCGTCAGCTCCAATCGTGGGTCACCCTGAGAGTACTCTTCAATGGCCTCGGCGATTACTTCATGTAAGAGCTGGTTCACTCTGGCCGCGCGAGGATATTTTGGGGTGTTCCGACCACTCCCACGTCGAGGCACCGACACCTCAAACACCTTCTTTCATCTGAAATCCTGTATGCCAGTGGCAACTAGGACCTTGGAATCTCACGATCTTCGAAGGTTTCAATTATGTCACCAGCACGCAGGTCCTGGAAGTCGCTCAGGCCTATGCCGCACTCGAAACCTGACTGGACTTCGCGGGCATCTTCTTTAAAGCGCCTCAAAGAGGTAATCGTGCCCTTCCAGATAATGACGCCGTCACGCAGGAAGCGCACCTTGGAACCCCTGGTTATCACCCCGTTGCGCACGTAACATCCGGCGACAGCTCCCACTCGGGGAACCCTGAACACTTCGCGCACCTCGGCGTCGCCGGTAACCACCTCTTCGTATTCCGGTGCCAACATGCCGACCATGGCAGACTCGATATCTTCGATAACCTTGTAGATGATCTCGTAATTGCGGATCTCGACATCGTTCGCCTCAGCAAGTTCTCTGGCACGCCGATCAGGACGGACATTAAACCCGATGATTGTAGCGTTCGAAGCGGTGGCCAATCCCACATCATTCTCGGTGATCCCGCCGACGGCCCTGTGAATAAATGCGAGCTTCACCTCGGGACGCTCAAGCTTGCGCAATGACTCTACAATTGCCTCCAGAGACCCTTGGACATCGGCCTTGACGATAAGGTTGAGAGTCGCAGTTTCTCCGCGCTGAATCTGCTCGAAAAGGTCTTCAAGTTTTGCGCCTGGCGTGGCGGCTGCAAGATTTGCATAACCCGCCATCCTAAGTCTCTGCGCCCTGGCCTCACCGATCATCCTCGCGGTCGCAAGGTCATTGGTTTCCCTGAACTCATCTCCCGCGGAAGGCACCTCGGAAAACCCGAGTACCTGTACCGGCATAGAGGGCCCGGCCTCTTTGACATTGTTGCCCAAGTAGTCGATCAGAGCTTTGACCCTTCCCCAAGCTGGACCTACCACAACGGGATCGCCCACCTCCAGGGTGCCTCTTAGAACTATCACAGTGGCAACAGGGCCTCTGCCAACATCTAGGTTCGCTTCCAGGACAACGCCTCTAGACCTTCCCTTGGGCGTCGACGATAGCTCCATCACTTCGGCCAGCACAGCGACCTGCTCAAGTAGTTCAGTGATGCCAAAGTTCTGCAGTGCCGAGATCTCGACCATAATGGTGTCGCCGCCCCAGGCCTCTGGAACCAAGCCAAGCTCCGCAAGCTGCTGCTGTACTCGAGCCGGATCGGCATTGTCACGGTCAATCTTGTTTATCGCGACCACAATCGGAACTCCGGCAGCCTTCGCATGGTTAATGGCCTCAATGGTCTGAGGCATCACGCCATCGTCTGCAGCGACAACCAAGACCACGATGTCAGTGACCTGGGCACCGCGGGCCCGCATAGCAGTAAACGCCTCGTGGCCCGGGGTGTCGATAAACGTGACGTATCTGCCATTCACCTCGGCCTGATACGCTCCAATGTGTTGGGTGATTCCGCCGGCCTCTCCGGCAACTACGTTTGCTTCGCGAATACGGTCGAGCAGCTTGGTTTTGCCATGATCCACATGGCCCATAACCGTGACTATCGGAGGCCGCAGCTCGAGTTCAAACTGGGCGTCCTCCTCTGTGTAGTCAAAATACTTCGCCACGAGCTCGGCCTCTTGTTCCTGGCCAGCATCTACGAGTTTGACTGATGCGCCGAGCTCGGCGGCGAACAGCTCGATCATGTCATCCGACAACGACTGGGTAGCTGTCACAACTTCACCTTGGAGGAAGAGAAATCTCACCACATCGCCCGCGGTACGATTCAGCTTAGGACCTACCTCCTGAGCCGAACTGCCCCGTTCAACGATGACCTCCCCAACCGGAATAGGCGCATTCGAGGCGACGTAAGCCGTAAGCTGAGTTGGCTCCAACTCTTCCATGCTGCGACGACGACGCTTCTTCGACTGCTTTTGGGCAGGCCGGCCCCTTCCCGGGGCGCCCCGAGTGGAAACTGGGGGTGGTGGAACCGCACCGCCACCGCGAGGGGAGTATCCGCCCCCGCCTTGACGAGGCGGAGACGATGAACCAGCTGGCGCGCCTGCTCCAGCTGTCCGGTTAGCGCCAAAGCCTCCGCCACCCTGACGTGGCTGAAATCCTGAACCCGTTCGCGGTGCAAAAGTACGCTCCGACCCGCCCTGTCCTGGCCTGGGCGCCTGCCCCCCGGTCTGACCGCTCCTGGGCGTTGCGGTACCTCCCGGCCGATGCACCCCGCCTTGACGAGGCGGAAAGTTATTAGGCCGTCCCCCGGTCTGACCGGTGCCTTGGGAGCGCGACTGCGCGGGACGAGGCCGCTCTCCATCACCCTGCCGCTGCTGGCCAGCTCCGCGACTTCCGCCAGGAGGAGGTGGAATTGGACGGCCCGAAAGCGAACGCGGTGGTCCGCCAGGAGGAGGCGGAATTGGACGGCCGCTTACAGACATAGGTGGCCTGGCAGGCCTGCTGGTTTCTCTCGCGGATCCGGACCCTGCGGATGAACTGACGTTGCCACTTGTGTTGCGCTGATCGGCCGAACGTTCATTGGGCCTAGTCCGCTCGCCACGATCTTTCTCGCCGCGATGCGAGTCCGACCGCTGAGCTGCTCTTGACTCCGCAGAGGCTGGAGAGTGAGCCGCCCTGGCCGGCTCGGAACTGCTAACAGTCTTGCGTCCCTGGCTCGCCGCTCCAGCTCCTTGTCGAAACTGCTGAGGTGCCGGTGCTGCACTGGGTCGTTCAGCAGCTGGCCTGCGCTGCTGTGGAACGCTCTCTGCGATCCTGCTTGTCGATTTTACTGGCGCGGGTGTTTCTGACGTGGCTGGGCCAGAGGCCGACGTCCTTGACTGTGAGACAGACTGAGATTCCTGTCTCTTCGGAGGCGCAACGGGTTCCTCTTGAGGCTGCTCGGCACGGACCATCCCCTCCCGCTCAGCTTTTCTCCGTGCACGATCCGCCTGTGCATCTTCGATGCTGGAAGAGTGGCTCTTGACGCCAATCCCAAGCGCAATGCAAAGATCCAAAGCCTCCTTGTTGGTTAGTCCTAGCTCTTTGGCCAGCTCGTAAACCCTTATTCTCTTAGCCAACTGCTAACTCAGTCCTCTCCTTGGCCTCAACACCGACCACAAACATTTGACACCCACATGATTTAAAATCAGACCACACACTGCAAGCGCGGAACGTTCACCAATTCTCAACTGCGAAAATACAATTCAACAAAAACTACCGAACAACTATCCTAGAAGCCAAGCTCCTCATATACGGTTGATATTTGGTTTTGCACCTCTAGGAGCGGCTCGGCCTTCAGTGCTCTTGCGAGCCTTCCTTTTGACGATGCCGCCTTGAAACAAACTTCAGTCTTGCAGATCCAAGCTCCCCGGCCTTGGGATTCGGCAGATGCCCTGAGGCGGCCGTCTTCATTTAGGCAAATCCTCACCATTGCATCAACTGGCTTTACGGTGCGGCACCCTATACAGCTACGCATTGGCGTCATCAAGCAGAACCTAGTCTTGCTCAGCTTGATAGTCCGAAGCCGTTATCTCCTCTCCGCCTTCAGCCGGATACCAAACAAGCTCGCCCGAACCGTTGTCAACCCATTCGCCCTCTGCCCACTCCAGAGCATAGCCACTCTCCTCCGCGGCAATTTCGCTCTCAGATTTGATGTCAATCCTCCATCCGGTCAGTCGTGCCGCAAGGCGGGCATTTTGGCCCTCTTTCCCAATAGCGAGAGACAGCTGGTAGTCGTCGACTATCACCGTTGCCGATCCGGTTTCGGTGTCCAACCTCACTTCTTTCACCTTTGCGGGCTGTAGCGCCCGTTGCACGAACTCGGCCGGATCCTCGGAGAAAGGAACGATGTCAACCTTTTCTCCCCGAAGTTCGTTTGTTATCATGCGCACCCTGGCACCCCTGGCACCCACGCATGCCCCGACAGGGTCCACATTTGGATCATTGGACCATACCGCGATCTTTGTACGGTGGCCAGGCTCCCTTGCAGCAGCCTTGATCTCGACAATTCCGGAGTTGATCTCGGGAACTTCCAGTTCAAACAGCCTTTTGATCAGCCCCGGGTGAGTTCGCGACACGACGATCTGGGGACCCTTGTTGGTCTTTCGCACTTCCACTATGTAGGCCTTTACGCGGGCTCCATGCTCGTAACGCTCAAACGGAACCTGCTCCTGCTGGGGAAGCAGCGCTTCGACCTTTCCCAGATCCAACAGCGTGTATCGGTTGTCGCTTTGCTGGATAATGCCGGTGACAATATCACCTTCTCTGCCCACGTACTCCTCGTACTTGAGGTCCCTCTCAGCCTCTCTTATCCTTTGCAGCATGACCTGCTTGGCGGTTTGCGCTGCAATCCGCCCGAAATCTTTTGGAGTGTCATCCCACTCTCTAACGACATTTCCCTCGTCATCAAGTTCTTGACCGAATACGCGGATTTCTCCGGTATCTGGATCTATGGTCACAACGGCTTCCTCCGCCGCACCAGGCCTTCTTTTGTATGCAGCCACCAGTGCGTTAGCCAGGGAATCTAATAAGGTATCCACAGCAATGCCCTTGTCGACGGCAATCATCTGCAGTGCCTCTAGAAAGTCAAAATTTGTCTTGGCCATCTCGTCCCTCAGTCTTTCGCTGTCTTGTTCGCTGTCAATTTAGAAGTGCCCGCCCGTTTTGATCCGTTGGCGGACTTGATTTTTGGGGACTGCGAAGATCCCCACTCAAAAACCGTGTGCGCCCTTTCAATCTGGTCAATCTTTAATTCCAACTCATCGCCCGGCAGCGCCGAGGAACTATCGGCCAAGACCATTATCGAACGAGCATCGGCGCTCTTGAGCGTTCCTGTAAATCGTCTTGGTCCTGCAAATTCGGAATTCATTTTCAGGCTCAATTTGGCGCCAATGAAACGCCTGAAGTGAGATTCGGTTCTAAGCGTCCTTTCGAGGCCGGGGCTTGAAACCTCCAAAGTGAACTGGCCCATGTCATCGAATTCCACTGAATCGTCAATTAGTCGGGAGATGAGTGTCGACGCCTGAGAGATCCTGTCGAGATCGAGAGGAGTTTCGCTGTCGAGGGTGACACGCAAGGAGCCGCCGCGGAATTCTATGTCCAGCATCTCTAGACCCTGGTCTGCCAAGCTCGCCTCAGCTACTTTGCGAAGCTTGTCCTCGATCCTCTGCGCCACCTCATTCACCTCCTCTAAAATCCATACATTATAAAGATACAAAAGCGCGGGCTAGACGCCCACGCTTTATCTCAATCGCATACCAAATGTAACTCTAGGATCCAGCCTGGAACGACTAGTAAGAGCCTTTAGCTACAGTATAGGCGAAATTCCTCCGAGAGAAGTATGAATTGAGCATTAGCCGCAAGGTGACGAGCCAAGCACCTTTACCAGCCGTTATCTATTCTCTGACAGATAATCGACTATGTCGGGCACGCTCACCTCTATACGTTCGCCGCTAAGCCTGTCCTTCACCTCGATGACTCCGTTCGCGATACCGCGCTGGCCTATAATTGCGATAGTCGGAACTCCAATGAGGTCGGCGTCTGCAAACTTGACTCCGGCGGTCAAGTCCCTGTCGTCATAAAGCACCTCTACTCCCCGCTCACTGAGCTGGCGGTAGACGTCATCTGTGAAAGCAACAGCTTCGGGCGCCCTCGACGGGGTGATTGTCAATAGCTCCACCTGATACGGCGCCACGCTCCTGGGCCATCGCAGTCCATCCGAATCATGAAAATGCTCCGCCAAGACTGCAGGAAGACGGCTCATCCCAATCCCGTAACAGCCCATCCAGTATTTTTGGTCGTTGCCGTCCTCCGACTTGAAAGTGGCAGACGGGATTTTGTTGGAGTAGGAAAGCCCAAGTTCAAAGGTATGGCCAGCCTCGATCGATCGCACCAGCGACAGGGCATCTCCGCATTTCGGGCAAGGATCACCTTGGGCGACGACTACAAACGACCCAAACTCGTCCACCTCAAAATCTCTGCCGAGGACCGCGTTAGATACGTGGTGACCCTCTAGGTTGGCACCCGCAAACATGCGGAGCGCTCAAGAATTGAGTAGTCCGCTAGGACTCTTACGCCTTGGTCGCTCATCCCCATCGGGCCGATGTATCCCTTGAACAAAAACGAATTCGACTCGAAATCGTCATCGGTCAGAGGCGCCAGGCCAGCAGGAACCTTTACCTCCCTGTTTCCCGGAACCAGGATCAATATCACATCGTCATTGGCATCTTTGAATGCAAGCGACTTCAACAGAGCAGAGCTGTCCACATCGATGCCCTGCGATCCAAGGGCTCCCTCTACCTCGCTGATAGTCGTTGAACCCGGCGTGGAATGGATCTTCATTTCCTGGGTAGGGGCGTCGGAAGGTTTCCTGATGGCTTCGCCGCGTTTGGCCGCTTCGATGTTGGCAGCATAACCACAGGTCGGACACTGCGCAAAATAATCTTCCCCAATAGGCGAGGGCACCATGAACTCGTGATTGACATCTCCTCCGATTGCGCCTGAATCAGCCTCCACAGGCACATACGGCAAACCGCAGCGATCGAATATATTCAGGTACGCCTGATACATACTCTTGTAGGAGGCCTTCATTCCGCTCGCCGAGGAATCAAAGGAATAAGCGTCCGCCATGATGAACTCCCTGGTCCGCATGAGCCCATACCTTGGCCGAGCCTCATCGCGGAACTTGGTTTGAATCTGATAGACCGTAACCGGGAGATCTCTGTACGACTCTATATCCGGAGAGATGGTGGCAATCACCGCTTCTTCGTGAGTGGGACCCAGTACAAACGTCCCCCCTTTTGCATCTACAGTCATCAAGACATCGGACATAGTTTGCAGCCTGCCGGTTTGCTCCCAAAGCTCGACTGGATGCAGTGCAGGAAGCAGAAGCTCCTGGGCGCCGGCTGCGTCAAATTCCTCGCGGACGATCTGATTTAGCTTGGCCAAGACTCGCAGCCCAAGCGGAAGATAGCTGTAAACTCCCGAGGCCAAACGCCGTATGTAACCTGCCCTTACCAACAACTGATGAGACACAGCCTCGGCGTCCTCCGGAGCTTCTCGTTGAGTTTTCAAAGCTAACCTTGTCATGCGCATGCGTAAAGGCTATTTGCTTTGAAGCCAGGCCTAACAACGAATTCGCATAAATCCCAACCAGGACCGATACAAATTGCTTGAAACCGATCAGCCAGCCTCTTCAGTTAAGCGCTTCCGGATCAGGCTAACCTTCGCCTCGCTATCGTTGACATCCAGTCCTTTCACTTCAAGCAGCTCAGCCCGGTCCAGCTCAGCCTCGCGCGCCGCATTTTCATCGGCAGCGGCAAGTCGAGCTTCCACCCCTTCCTTGGCCAGGTTCTGCGCCTCTTTGACCAGCTCCTCCACCATCCGCTCTTCCGGGACGACCCTGACGATCTTTCCCTTGATGAACAGGTGGCCTTTATGCTTGCCTGCCGCAATCCCCAGGTCTGCCTCGCGCGCCTCGCCTGGACCATTGACTACGCAACCCATGACTGCCACTTGGATCGGGAGCTTCAGCTTTTCCAGCGCATCTTCAACCTGACGGGCAACTGAAATCACGTCAATTTCGGTCCTGCCACAGCTTGGACAAGCAATCAAATCCAGTCCAACGCGGTCCCTCAGGCCTAAAGCCTCCAGGAGCTGCCTGCCCGCTTTGGCTTCTTCAATCGGATCGGCGGTAAGCGAGTACCTTATTGTGTCGCCGATACCCTCTGCAAGCAGCGCGCCAATTCCAGCGCTGCTCTTAATAAGGCCGGCCGGAGGCGGTCCAGCTTCGGTAACTCCCAGATGCAAAGGAACATTGGTGGCCTCTGCGAGCATACGGTAGGACTCGATCATCAGCGGCACGTTCGATGCCTTGACGGAAATTTTTACATCTTCGAACCCAACCTCGCCAAAGAGCGACAACTCGTAAAGCGCCGACTCGACCAAAGCTTCGGGCGAAGCGCCGCCATACTTCTCGTAGAGATCAGGATGAAGGGATCCGGCATTAACGCCAATTCGTATAGGCACGCCCCGATCCTTTGCCTCTGAAGCCACTAGCTTTATCTCAGCGGGCTTTCTAAGATTTCCCGGATTTAGCCTCAAACATGCGACGCCAGCCTCGAGCGCAGCCAAAGCCATCTCGTAATGAAAGTGGATATCGGCCACAATCGGCACAGGCGATCTTGGTACGATGCGGGCCAGTCCCTCCGCTGCATCCGCGTCATTGCACGTGCAGCGAACTATGTCAGCTCCAGCTCCGTACAGCGCGTAGACTTGAGCCAATGTCCCTTCGACATCGGAAGTCTTGGTCGTAGTCATCGACTGGACTGAAACTGGCGCACCACCTCCAACCGCTACTTTACCCACCATGATTTGGCGGGATTCTCTTCTCGGCTTGGAAAACCCTGTCTGTCTAGCCATTTTGGGACAACCTTCGGATCTAGGAATTGCGATTACGGTAAGTCATCTAAACACGTCTTTAAATTAAGCCTAAATCGACATGTGGGTTTCGTCGTCTGGCCTATCCGAATGGATTGGACAGCGGATGAGTTACATCAAGGTATAGCGCCGTCGCTCCCAACAAGACAATTAACGTCACCACCACATAGGTGAGGGGCATCAATTTCACGATATCGACATAGTACCTTTTGCGCTTAGTCGAACGGAGGCGCTCGTAAACCGCCACAATTATGTGCCCGCCATCTAGAGGCAGCAGCGGGACCAGATTGAAAATTCCCAAAAAGATGTTTATTGAGAAAAGGAGCGAAAGCACAGGACCAATGCCAGACTGTGCGGCCTGCGACGCCAACCTCACGATGCCGACTGGGGATTCAAAACGCGAAGACGCCCCTTTTGACGTGATTTGGGTCGAAGGATGTTGCAGCTGCTGAACGTAGTTGGAAATTCCATGCGGCGAAAAGTGGCTGACCAATGCCGAAATCGTTGCGATTGAATAGCTCCACATGTTGGTAATGGTCATCCCGACTGCTGCGAGCGGATTCAACTCCTGCGTAGGAGCCGCCAGCTCGACTCCGATCAGCCCGATCGGCGGCTTTCCTGCCGGTTGAACAGGCTGACCGGAAATTGTCACTTCGCCAGCGTTAATCGGGGTAACCGTCTTTTTTATCAGATGGCCGTCACGGGAAATCTCAAGCGAAACGGGCTTATCGACCGACTTGGATACGATCGAAGCAAGTTGCGAAGAGCTCGTAATGTTGTGGCCATCGGCCGAAACGATCAAATCTCCCGGCAAGAGTCCGGCCTGCGCGGCCGGAGTTGTGCGACCGTCAAACTTGCTCAGTGCTGCAATTTGAACTTTGGAAGGATTCGGCACACCAATAAAACTGAAAAGCGACCACAGCAGCAGGAATGCCATGACAAAATGCATGAAGGATCCCGCCACTGCAACCATCATTCTTTTCGGAAATGTTGACTGGCGAAAGGTGCGCGGCTCATCAGCCGGATCGACTGGCTCAAGCGAGTTCATTCCCAGGATCCGAACGTAACCGCCCGCCGGGATAGCTTTTATCCCGTATTCTGTTTCACCCTTCCTGATGGACCAGATCCTGGGTCCAAAACCCAGGAAGTACTCGGTCACCTTCATGCCCGACATCTTTGCGGTAACGAAGTGGCCCAGCTCGTGAACCATGATTATCACTATGAGAGCGGCAATAACCGCAATAGTGTCAATCGAGTTCGTATATAGCCCGACGCCAATTACAGCAGCGATAATAACGGCCAATTTGACCAGCGAGTTAATCTGCTTGGACCTGTCCAGGTTGACATCCTCACCCTGAGAATGATTGGCGGATCTTTTCAAATAATTGTTTTCTAAATCAGTCATAAGCTCTCAATGGCAGACCGGGTCACTCTCCGCGCTTCGAAATCTGTTTGCAATACATCGTCAATCACATCTAGCCCGATGTCTTCATAACTCTCGAAACTAGCCTCCACGACCTTGTAGATGTCAGTCCAACCTATCCTCTCCGTCAAAAAAGCCTCGACAGCGACTTCATTGGCCGCGCTCAGCCAGGTCGGCGCTCCCCCGCCGCGGCGCCCCGCTTCATATGCGAGCGGCAATGCAGGAAAGTTCTCGATATTGGGAGCTTCAAACTCCAACAATCGGGATTCCCTCCAGTCCAAAGCCCCGAAGGGCTGCTTGAGACGCGACGGATATCCAAGCGCATATCCAATTGGAAGTCGCATGTCTGGACCAGAGATCTGTGCCAGCGCAGAACCATCTGTGAATTCCACTATTGAATGGACGATGGATTGAGGATGTACAACCACCTCGATCTTGTCGAAATCGACTCCGAAGAGTTCGTGTGCCTCAATTACCTCCAAGCCTTTATTCATCAAGGTTGAAGAGTCGATACTGATCTTGGGCCCCATGGACCACGTGGGGTGCGCCAGAGCCTGCTGCAAAGTGACCTTGGAAAGAAATTCGCGATCTTTGCCTCTGAACGGACCACCGGAAGCAGTGAGGACAATCTTTGAGACCTCAATTTCAGAAAAAAAACTGGAACGTAAAGCTTGATGGATGGCCGAATGCTCCGAATCAACAGGAACGATCTCCCCGCCGCTTGACCACCGCACCTTCGCCACCAGATCGCCGGCCGCTACCAGAGACTCCTTGTTGGCAAGCGCCAGACGCTTGCCCAACTCCAACGTCGAAAGAGTGACCGGCAGGCCAGCAAAGCCAACTACGGCATTTAGCACTACATCTCCTGCCTCAGCCATAGCCACCAAGGCCTCATCACCGGCCACAACCAGCGGAGAGTAGCGCAGCTTGCCAGTCAATTGGCTTACCAGGTCTTTGCGCCCAAGCCCAACAACCCGCGGCCGAAACGAATTGGCTTGGTCAGCCAGCAGGTCTATATTAGAGTTTGCAAAGATGGCCGACAATTCAAACTGATTGCGGTTTGCGGCTATCACATCGAGTGCTTGCGTACCAACCGAACCTGTGGAGCCCGCGATACTTACCTGAACCAATTTGAACTCCAATAACTGCGCTTGTCAGCTGAGGTGAAGGATCTTCAACAAATAATAGACAGCCGGCAAAACAAACAATAAGCCATCTATTCTGTCGAGCATACCACCGTGGCCAGGTAATAATTTTCCCATGTCCTTGATGTTAAGGTCACGCTTTACCATCGATTCCGAAAGATCACCAAGTGGTGCGACAATCGCGACGACAATTCCCAAAATGACTGCGCTTGACACCGTCCAGGGCGATATCTGCGGGACGATCAGAGCACTTGCCATCACCGATGCAATCGCACCGGCAATCAATCCCTCCCAAGATTTGGTAGGACTGATCTCCTTAGCCAACTTGTGCCTTCCGAACCAAGATCCGAAGAAGTATGCCACCGTATCATTTGCAACCGTAGCGATCAACGCACCCAGCAGATAGGCTACGCCGTGCCCATGGGGAAAATCTTGGGGCCTGATCATGGCGGCCGCAAATGACCCAAGCCCGCCGATCCAAATGAAACCCAGCAAAGTGACCGAAATGTTCAGAGTTGGCTGGCCACGAATGACTCCCACTAAATACCACAACATCGAAGCAATCATCACCGATGCAAAGACAAGGGTTATCCCGTTCGCGCCTTTTTGATATGTCGTAACTAAAAGCGACAGTGTTCCGGCAATACCCAACAATGCGGCAGGCCTAAACCCGGCTCGCCGAAGAGTGTCGTAAAACTCGATGATCGCCAAAAGTATTGCTATAGCCACAACCGCAAGTACAGCAGGTGGGCCGGCGTCGAATGCGAGGAGCACCACGATACCGAGTCCAAGACCAGTGGCAATTCGTATATAGACCGGACTGCGCCGCCTCGGTACCGCAGATTCGTTTTTCATTCTCAGAATTCGCTCTTTGCGGGATTCGAAAGTACTTGGGACAGAGCTGTCAGTCTCAGTAATCCCGTCATCCATTGAACCGGGCGACACCTCCGGTTGATCTTCGCGAACGCTGATCTCAGGAGCTCGGTTGGCCGAATGCCCAAATTTACGCCTAGAGTCACCCTGCAACTTAGGCAAAGAAAGGGTAAAGCGCTTGCTTGGCAGCTCGATCTCATCGGGAGGACTGAATACCTCGTCAGGACTGGCATTGTGAGTTACCGGGCCAGCTACCCTGCCGCCTGACGAACTATTTCTGGAGGAGATCTTCAGCGCCTGAGTACCCGAAACCTTCTTCGCTGGCCGACTGTCGGAAATGCTCTTTTGCACATAGCGATGCGAGCGCTGACTCTCTGACGACAAATCTGTGTCTGAATGGCTGACCGGACCGATCTCTTCCTGGCCCGAGATTCCATACCCGCCTGTCGCACCGAAAAGTGAAGGAAGCCTCAGCGACGAAAGCCGCGACTTGATTGAAGAGTCATCGGCATCCAAGCTAGACAATACCCCCGGAATCTCCCCAGTTGGAGGATCGGTCCACGGTGGCAGTTGAAATCCGTCGTTGCCTGAGTTTTCACCAGACTGCGATTCAGATCGATAGCCTCCAGAGGTTTCGGGCTTGTCATCATCTGAATCGACCGGTCCTCCATATTCTGCCATACACCCTCCAGCCCAGCGACCTAATGCAAATCGAGCTTTTCCTAAACCTCAAGCAGCTCTTTTTCTTTTGTCGCCAACATCTTGTCCAGTTCAGCAATATGCTCTGAGGTCACCTTATCCAGGTCCTTCTCAGCACGCTCCAGATCATCGGTGGTGATCTTGCTATCCTTTTGAGCTATTTCCAGTTCGTGCCGGGATGCCCGCCTCAGGTTCCTAATTGCAACCTTTGCATCTTCCGCCTTTGCACGAACCACCTTGACCAGCTCCTTACGCCTCTCTTCGTTCAGTGTTGGAAACACCAGCCTAATGATCTGACCATCATTGGAAGGATTAATGCCGATGTCTGAAGTTTGAATGGCCTTTTCTATCGCCGACAGGGCCCCCCTGTCGTAGGGAGTGATAAGCAGGACCTTTGCCTCCGGCACGGATATGCCGGCAATCTGCTGCAGCGGAACATTAGATCCGTAGTACTCCACCAGGAGCCTCTCGACCAAAGCCGGCGAGGCCCGACCGGTGCGCACATTGGCAAAGTCCTGCTGGGCGTGGCTGATCGCCCTCGCCAGTTATTCCCTAGTGGATTCTATCTTTTCCGAAATAATTGAATCTTCCATTAGCTCACCAACGTACCTAACTGCTCGCCGATCAAGGCGCGCAATATATTCCCGGCAGTCATAATGTCAAAGACCAAAATGGGCAGATTGTTATCTTTACAAAAAGTTATGGCTGTAAGGTCCATGACTTTCAGCTCCTTGGCCACGACGTCCATGAATGAGACATCCTCAAAACGAATCGCTGAATGATCCAGCTTAGGATCGGCAGAATAAATTCCGTCGATTCCCGAGTGGGTACCTTTCAGAATCGCATCGGCGCCGATCTCCGCCCCCCGAAGCGCTGCCGCCGTATCGGTAGTGAAGTAGGGACTTCCGGTGCCTGCGGCAAAAATTACAATTCGTCCTTTTTCAAGGTGCCTGATGGCCCGCCGTCTTATATAGGGCTCTGCAAGTTCTGCCATCTGAATAGCACTTTGCACCCGTACCGCCTGGCCTTTGCGCTCAATCGCGCTTTGCAGAGCGAGAGCGTTGATAACGGTGGCAAGCATTCCCATGTGATCGGAGGTAGCCCTTTCAAGCGTCGAACCAACCCCAGTAGTGCCTCTCCAAATGTTGCCGCCGCCGACCACGATGGTAATCTCGACACCCAGTAGAGATTTAGCTGCAACGATTTCAGTCGCCAGCTGATCCAAGACGTTCGCGTCAACGACTTCATCGGACGCCGAGCTCGCAAGAGCCTCGCCCGACAACTTCAAAACGATCCTTTGCCATCTGGAGCGTGAATGACTGGCGCGCTCGAGGACCTCCGAGTAAGACAATTTAGGCTCCAACGATTACTTGGCTAAACCTGACTATCTTTTGTTTCCCTAGAACCTGTGACACACTCTGCTTATCATCTTTCGCATAATCCTGCTCCGTCAGACAAATCTGACGGAAAAAGCCATTCATGCGGCCTTCGATAATTTTAGGCAGTGCGGCTTCCGGCTTTCCTTCATTTCTGGAAATCGCCTCAAGGGTCACCCGCTCGGCATCAACTACATCTGAGGGGACATCCTCACGGCTCAGGTACTTTGGCTTGGCAAATCCAATGTGTACGGCAATGTCATGGGCCAATTCGACAGGGCCTCCGTCAAGTTCCACAAGCACCGCCTGTACGCCGCGCTCCGACTGAATATGGAGGTACCCGTCAATGACATGAGGAGACCGAGCGGCAAAATGTGAAACACGGCCCAAGGCAATATTTTCCTTGAGTGTCACCTTCAAAGCCTCGATCTCGGCGTTGAAGCCTTCCAGCACCGGCGCAGGCGCTTTTTCTGATGCAGCTACGGCTGCCGATATCTTGTTTGCCAAACCTACGAATTCTTTGCTCTTTGCCACAAAATCGGTTTCACATTTGAGTTCCACGATCGCACCAATGGTGTGCTCCGAGTTGATCACTAGCGACACGGCACCCTGCGAGTTTTCACGATCTTCTCTTTTGGCCGCGCCTGCCAATCCGCGTTCTCTAAGAAGTTTGGCGGCAGCTTCCTGATCACCGCCGACCTCCTCGAGCGCCTTCTTGGCATCCATCATCCCAGCACCGGTCGCTCGACGCAGTGCCTGCACATCGGCTGCGGTAATAGCCATCTCGACTTTATCCTTCCAATCACATGTTTCTCAGTTCGCCTGCGACGCAGACAAACCCAACAGACTTCTTTTCATTATTCAATGCGGCGCCTTTGCGCAGCCCGGCAAACCCCTATTTAGTCCTCTTCTGATCCCCCGGTTGATTTGCGGGCCTCAGCCTGAAGGTTTGCCAGGCGGGCTTCTCTTTCCTTCGCCTCCTCCAGTGCCTGGCGACGGGCTTCATTCTGCTGAGCGGCTCTGCGCGACTCATTCTCTGCTGAAATGGCGGCCTGTGGATTTCGAAGCCTTTGGATCTTGCGGCCTTCTTGGATGGCGTCATAAATGATCCGGCACATCAAGTCGCCAGATCGGATCGCATCGTCATTGCCGGGAATGACATAGTCGATTACGTCTGGGTCACAATTGGTGTCTACGACTGCGACGATAGGAATGCCCAGCTTGTTGGCCTCGGTAACGGCAATGTGCTCTTTCTTGGTGTCGATGATGAAAACAGCGTCGGGAAGCCTAGACATTTCACGCAGTCCGCCCAGGTTTCTCTGAAGCTTTTCGAGCTCCCTTGAGAGAATCAGAGCCTCTTTCTTGGGCATGTTATCGAAGTCACCGGCGGCCTTCATGCGCTCATATTCTTGCATTTTCTTTACGCGGCCCGCAATGGTTGAGAAGTTGGTGAGCATTCCACCCAGCCAACGCTCGTTTACATAAGGCATTCCCATCATCTGCGCATACTTCGATACTGGATCCTGAGTTTGCTTCTTAGTTCCCACAAACATGACTGTCCCGCCTTTGGCAGCCAGGTCACGCACGAAGGTGTAGGCAACTTCAATATTCTTTAGAGTCTGCTTGAGGTCAATTACGTAAATCCCATTTCGCTCGCCATGGATGAACCTTCTCATCTTTGGGTTCCATCTGCGAGTCTGGTGACCAAAATGAACACCGGCTTCTAGAAGCTGGCTCATAGTAACGACTGGCTCAGCGGCCATTTCATTCCTCCCATCGGTTAGTCAAAACTTCCGGCTAGACGTCAAAAAGACGACCGAGGGGATCCGGAAGTATGAATTTAATTTTGCAAAATTAGCAGGACATAGCCTAGCAGGCAACGCTACGGCTTTCGAGCGAAGGGCGCTCCTTTGACAGGAATAAATAATTATTCCTCTTGCGCAACAGCTTTGCGCCTAGCAAACAGCGCCTTAGAAGTGCCTCGGCCGGCATCAGAATGCCCGAATCGGGTGCTACCACACAGCAAGGCTGGCCCAAGATAATACATCCCGCCCTTAATTTTCTGCCACGCCAGCTTCCGCTGCGCCCACGGCGCGTGCCAAGCCACGCGGCACCTGAGCCCACGCCCCGCCTCTCTTCGCGCTTGCGAGCCCAGGTGATGGCTGAGGCTCGGCGAGGCGTC
>DAHVKW010000026.1 GCA_027320695.1 Actinomycetota bacterium
TAATCGACCCTCTTATAAGTGAAAAGAGGGAGCTGTTAGATCGTCTGGAATCGCAAATCGTTGCGCTGCAGAAGAAGATGAAGGAGCAGTATTCGAGAAGGAAAGAACTTGATGCCATCGGCGTTGACCTCGAGCTGAAGGCGGCAAGGTTTGAGCAGGTCAGAATCGCCCTTGAAAAGGAGAGGGTCTCGCTAGGTTCGCGGCTAGCAAATGAGGTAGAGATACAAAGGTCCTCAGAGGTCCAGCTGGCGGCTTGGAGACGCGGACTTGCTGGGCTTGACCACGTGATCGGCCACTCCGCCTTACTTGAATCGGAGGCTCACAACATTGTTGAGCAGGTCAAGAATGAGAGACTAAGCCTGATTGACGAAGCCAAAGTCAGGCATGAGCGTCTGAATGAGGCTAGGTCGAGGCGGTCCAGGCTTGAGTTGGACCTTGATGGCAAGAGAGACGTACTTCAGGCATGCGTGATACGCGGCTCGGAGACCAAGGTTCGGTTGGAGACCATGGGGGAGAGAATACGCAGAGAACTCGGGATCGAGACTGAAATTGCCAAGAGCACCCCGATCCCGGAAGGCATTCCGCCAACCCAGTCCGAGCATGTTTTGAGACAGCTTGAAGAAGAGCTGGCTGCTCTCGGACCGGTCAATGAATTGGCTGAGTTCGAGCTATCGGAGTTGAATGAAAAATCAGAGTTTCTTGAATCGCAGCTAGAAGATATTAAAGCCTCGCGCCGCGAACTTGGCAGGGTGATCAGATCCATAGATTCGGAGATGCTCCAAATCTTCCAAAGAGCAATGATTGATGTTTCCCGCAATTTTTCCAGGTTGTTTGAGCAGCTTTTCAATGGCGGGAAAGGACATTTGGTGCTCGTGGAGGCGGACGATCCGCTGCAGTCCGGCGTTGAGATCGAAGTTAGCTTGCCTGGCAAGAGCGTGAAGCGCATGTCACTTCTTTCGGGCGGTGAGCGCGCCTTGATTGCGCTGGCATTCTTGTTCGCGGTTTTTGAATCCCGACCCTCGCCGTTTTATATTCTGGACGAGGTTGAGGCTGCGCTTGACGACATAAATCTGAATAGATTTTTGAAGCTGATTTCATCGTTTGGAAAGGCTTCGCAGCTGCTGATCATCTCTCATCAGAAGCGGACTATGGAAGTGGCGGACCTGCTGTATGGCGTCACAATGCAGGAAGGCGGGTCAACCAAAGTTGTGTCCCAGCGGATGTCGGAGATAGCGGTGAATGCGCGCTGAATCGCTAATGAACCGCGCTCGAATCCCAGCCGGACGGAGTCGGTCAACGATCTTTCCTGACGCAGGTGAGACGGTAATGTCTAGGCTGGCTTAGCGATGATAACTGTGACCGTAGTGTTGGCTGTAGCAGTAGTGCTTATTGTATCGACGATTTACCTTGTTTCTAGGAAGAGCAGGTCGAAGCCTTCTTTCCCTTCAAAAACCTCCGTTGTTGCCAGGCGGCCGATAGAGGCCCCCAATGGGGCGGTAATTTCAGAAGCAATCGAACCGATCTCCGAAAATCTTGTTCTGCCGGGAGATATAAAAAGAGGCATCGGACGGGCACGGTTAGCGTTCGCCAGGCTATTTGGAAGCATTTTAGGCGGCGACAAGTCCAGTCAGCAGTTGTGGGATGAGGTGGAGGAGGCGCTGCTTGTATCAGATCTTGGGATCGACCTGACGACCAGCGTCTTGGACGGCGCTAAAGCTTCCATGGCGGTTTCTGACAGTACGGACGGCGTCGGAATTGCTGCCGCCGTCAAATCCCAGTTGAGGAGCCTTTTTGTTGAGCAGCCTCGGGACCTTTCCTATTCGCAAGATTCTCCCACGGTCTGGCTTGTCGTCGGGGTCAACGGAGTTGGGAAAACCACGTCAATTGGCAAGCTGTCCGCAATGGCGGCTGCTGACGATAGGAAGGTAATATTGGCAGCTGGTGATACGTTTCGAGCTGCCGCCGCAGATCAGCTTCAGATGTGGGCAGAGCGAACCGCAGCCGACATAGTCCGCTCGGTGCCAGGCGCGGATCCGTCGTCGGTCGTGTTTGACGCGATACAGAAAGCTGCAGCACGCGGATTCGACCTGGTTATTGCCGACACGGCTGGAAGACTCCACACCAAGTCGAATCTCATGGACGAATTGCGAAAGCTCAGGCGAACTGCAGAACGAGACCCTGGGCACCTTACGGAAGTGCTCCTAGTCTTGGATGCCACCACCGGCCAGAACGGGTTGGTTCAGGCAAGGGAGTTCGCAAAGGCTGTCGGGATAACCGGTGTGGTGTTGACCAAACTCGACGGTTCCGCCAAGGGAGGGATCGCGCTGGCGGCCGAAGCTGAGCTGGGCGTTCCAATTAAATTGGTTGGAGTGGGTGAAAAGGTCAGAGATTTGATCGCTTTTTCTCCCGACGAATTTCTTGACGCGCTGCTTGAGATGGACGTTCAAAACGAATTATCTGATGAAGACTGAGGTTTCAGAAAATGTTCGATAATCTAACCGATCGCTTTGAGGAGATATTCTCCCGGATTAGAGGAAAGGGACGACTCAGCGAAGCTGAGGTGGATGCGGTTCTGCGCGAGATCAGGGCAGCGCTAATCGAAGCCGACGTGAATGTGGGAGTGGTTCGCTCGTTCATTGAGCGAGTTCGAGAAAATACTATCGGCGAAGAGCTTTTTCGCAGCCTTTCTCCTGCTCAGCATGTAATAAAGGTCGTTAATGCCGAGCTTACCAATGCTCTTGGCGGAGAAAATCTTAAGATTAGCTATGCCAGCAGGCCCCCAACGGTGGTACTTATGGCCGGACTGCAAGGTGTCGGCAAGACCACCGCGGCGGCCAAGCTTGCCCTTTGGTTTCGCCACCAGGGAAGAAATCCGCTTCTGGTTGCAGCCGACCTGCAACGTCCTGCTGCGGTCGAGCAGCTTAGGATATTGGGAGAACAAGCAAGCGTTCCTGTCTTTTCGGTCCCCGGGGACCCGGTTAACACCTCCAGTGCGGGCGTAGAAGAGGCTCGTCGCATCGGCCGCGACGTTGTGATAGTCGACACAGCCGGCCGCACCTCCATAGACCAGGAGCTTATGGACGAGGTGCGCAAGATATCTCAGTCAATTACTCCAAACTATACGTTTCTAGTAATCGATGCCATGATTGGGCAAGATGCCGTCAACTCGGCCCGGGTCTTCAATGATGCGCTTGCCTTGGATGGAATTATCCTCACAAAGCTTGACGGGGATGCGCGTGGAGGCGCAGCGCTGTCTGTGCGCCAAGTGGTTGGCAAGCCAATCAGTTTCGTTTCAATTGGCGAGAAGCTGGCCGATTTTGATCTGTTTTACCCAGATCGAATGGCAAACCGAATTCTTGGCATGGGGGACGTCCTTAGTCTTATCGAACAGGCTGAAAGGACCCTTGACAAGGAGATTGCCGAGAAGGGTGCCAAGAAGCTAAAAGGTGGAAAATTTGACCTCGAAGATTTTCTGGAGCAAATGCAACAGGTCAAGAAGATGGGGCCCCTCAAGGGAGTCTTGTCGATGCTTCCCGGCGTGCCAAAAGAGATTCGGAACGCGGATATAGACGAGCGTGAGCTGGTCAAGGTTGAGGCGATCATCTCTTCGATGACCAAGGCGGAAAGAAACAATCCGGACATGATAGATGGATCGAGACGGTCCAGAATTGCCAATGGTGCCGGGACTTCAACGGCGGCGGTGGGCACGATGCTCAAGCAGTTCAAGGATATGCAGAAGATGATGCGGTCTATGGGGATGGGCGGACCTTCGCCAACTAAAAAGTCTCCGAATCGGTCAAATAACAAAAAGAAGAAGCGTCGATAGCCTAGAGTATTATCACAGCGCGGTTCGGGAGCCAACTGTCCGGCACTGCAGCGGTACGGGGGGAAAGACCTTAGACTATAGCGGCTGATGACTGATGCCGAATTTGATTAATACGGTGGCTTAGGTCAGATTGGTTTTTAGTAAAAAGAATAATAAGGAGTAGTGAGTGGCGGTCAAGCTACGTTTAGTTCGGATGGGTAAGAAAAAGCAGCCTACATATCGAATCATCGCTGCGGATTCCCGTTCGCCAAGGGATGGACGATTTATCGAAATACTGGGCTACTACGACCCGAAGCAAGAACAGTCCAAAATTGTCATTAATAATGAGCGGACCGTCAGTTGGTTGCGCCAGGGTGCCCAGCCAAGTGAAACCGTTGGCAAGCTGTTGAGAATATCTGGGGCATGGGATGAGTTCCAGGCTAAGGCAGCTGAGTAATCAAGTGAGTACAACTGAGCCGTTAGATCACAAAGAAACTGAAGAGACTGAGGAGGAGCTTGCGGTTTCGCTTCTCAGATATCTGGCATCGCAAGTGGTCGATGACGTGAATGCCATCAGCATCAAGAGGGAAGTAACCGAGGATGGCAAGTTGCACTTGACGCTGCAGGTAGCTGATGAAGACATGGGCAAGGTCATTGGCCGCAAAGGCAGAGTAGCCTATTCAATTCGAACGATTGTGAGGGCCGCCGGCGCGCGGGAAGGCTTCGACGCCTCCGTTGAAATAGTTGAGCGATAAGCGCCCGAAAGTCGCTATGGCCGAAAAATCTCTGGAAGTCGGCTACATCATGAAAGCGCATGGCATCAAAGGTGAGGTAATCGTCGGCTTGATTACCAACAGGTCCGAAAGGCTTGATCCTGGCTCCATGCTCGCCTGCGACGGTCGCCATCTGAAAGTAGTGGCGTCATCTGCGCATCAAGGTCGGTGGATAGTACGATTCGACGGGATAGCATCGCGCACGGAGGCGGAATCTTATAGAGGCAAGCCCCTGTTTGCTCCGCCGATAGCCGATGAGAGCGAGATTTGGATCGATGAAATTGTGGGACTTCCGGTAATTGACCAGCATGAGAACCAGTTGGGGGTTGTGGCGGCACTCGAGGCAAATCCGGCCTCAGACCTTCTCGTGCTTCAAACGGGCGAGGTCATTCCACTTGTATTTGTCGTAGAGGGTGAGCTGGATTATCGCGTTAGCGGTGCGATCCATGTCAAGATTCCAGAGGGTCTTCTCGAAAGCGAGGCCTAGATGCGAATTGCAGTAATTTCACTGTTTCAAGAGATCATTGATTCCTATCTTTCGAAATCTCTGCTTTCAAAGGCTAGGGAACGGGGGATCTTCAGCGTCGAGGTACACGACCCGCGGGATTACGCGACTGACGCGCACAAGACCGTGGACGACTCTCCTTTCGGAGGCGGTCCCGGAATGGTTATGATGTGCCAGCCGGTTTTCGATCTCGTATCTGAGTGCAACCTTCCGAAACCCGTAATCGGCCTTTCGCCGGGCGGCAGAAGACTTGATCACGCTCTGGCTTTGGAATTAAGCGCCATGGACGGTTTTACATTGCTCTGCGGACGTTACGAGGGTATTGATCAGCGGATTATCGACGAACTCGTCGATTTCGAGGTATCGGCGGGAGATTACGTGCTGGCGGGGGGAGAGCTTGCCGCTCTTGCGCTGATCGAGAGCACCCTGCGCCTTATCCCTGGGGTACTTGGCAATGCAAAATCGTCAATGGACGAAAGCTTTGCTGACGGATTGCTGGAGTATCCCCATTACACTAGACCCGCCAGCTTTAAGGGCGTGACTGTGCCAGAAGTGCTGTTATCTGGAAACCATGCCCTCATCGCGGAGTGGCGTAAAGCAGCCGCTCTTTACAGAACTCTGGTTCAAAGACCGGATATGATCAAGGCCCGTGGCGGGTTGAGTGAAGCGGATGAGCGGATTCTCGCCAAGCACGGATATTCTTATAAAGTCTCGGAATAATTTTAGGAGTTCCAGTTACGATGAAGCCAACCGACCTAGTTGACAGGGAAAGTCTCCGCGAAGGCGTACCCAATTTTGGACCCGGTGACACTGTCAAGGTGCACGTGCGGGTGGTAGAAGGCACCAGGGAAAGAATTCAGGTATTTCAGGGTGTTGTGATCCGCAGATCAGGCTCTGGACTCCAGGAAACGTTCACAGTCCGCAAGATTTCGTTCAGCGTGGGCGTAGAAAGAATTTTCCCTGTTCACTCTCCGATAATTGCAAAACTCGAAGTGGTCTCTCGGGGTGACGTTCGCAGGGCAAAACTTTACTATTTGAGAGATCGGGTTGGAAAAGCCGCGAAGATCAAAGAAAAGCGCTAAGAATTAATTAGTGGGTATTTACATTTTATCTGATGGGTTGGCTGGGGAGAACTTTGGCCACCCCATTGTTCATTTAAAGGTTGGAGAGTACCTATGAGCTCAGAAGATCTTGAAAATTATGAAACTGAAATTGAATTGGCTCTCTATCAGGAGTACCGGGCCGTTCTTCCGATGTTTCAGTATGCCGTTGAAACGGAGCGAAGGTTTTATCTCACAAATGAGGTGAACATAACTCCGCTTGGGGAAGGCGATAGGTCCTATTTCCAGGTGGAGCTAAAGGATGCATGGGTTTGGGACATGTACAGGCCTGTGCGCTTTGTTGACAACGTCAAAGTCGTGACTTTTAGAGATGTGAACATAGAGAAATTGCCTGAACATCAAGAGATCTGAATTTATTGAAGATTGCCTGAGTAATCCAAACCTGAAGTGAATCCCTCTTGCCGTTTTCCAGGTCATTCGCGCCTTGGCTTGCGCAGAGCTTGATGGTCGCTGACGATCATCACCGGAGAGAAGAGAAGACTCAGGGGCTGCGGCGTCTTTTGGATGCAGGAATTCTATTCTGTCGCCTTATCCAGCAATAGTTGTGCCAATGCCGTCGAAGATCGGGGGCATCAATGGGCACGATGACCAGGTGCGGAGAGCCTTTCGTTATGATGTCGTTGCATTCTGGGCATATGTAGTTCTTTGTGGCCTGGTACCCTTGAATAGCCTTCAGCGATGCAGTGTAGCCGGTAAGCGGGTCCGTTTCGAGACTGTCGAGGTAGCGCTCGTTATCCTGAAGGGGATTTGTTTGTTCCCTGTCCGGATGTCTCATGCGGTTCTTTTTCGTTCTCTTGCGTTTCGTCATCTAAATACCCGTACCGGCGCAGCAATCATTGTGCCAAACCATTCGGGTTCCTCAAATCGATGTATGAAATTCCAATACTCAACAAAAATGCTAGTCCAGTCTGCGATGTGTTCTGGCGAGGGGGTTCAGGCGAGTCGCTCGCTACATGCCCTGGGCCGTTAGATGGGCTCCTTGCCACAAGGGAAGGCGCGCCGCAGATAAATCTTTTAGTTGCTTGAGACTGCGCCGGCTGTGAAAAGCTGTGGGCAATATACGATTGTGCAAATGAATCTGGGTCTTTGGAAATGCTATTTTGAGGGACCTGGGAAATTAATCGGTGCTCCCACGACTAATTGCGTGGCCTTGTCGGCTTGATCCGTAAGGGTGGTTGTGGTTTGACCGATTTATCTGACACTGTGCCGGTGGTCATCACGGAATGGAGTAGACATGGGTTTCGAAGTTGTGATTGAGATCCCTAAGGGATCAAGGAATAAATACGAGGTCGACCATGAGAGCGGCCAGGTCTGGTTGGATCGCACTTTGTTCACGCCCATGGGATACCCGACTGACTACGGATTTATTGAGGGAACCCTTGGCGAGGATGGAGATCCCCTTGATGCCTTGGTTCTGCTGGAGCTGCCGCTGTTCCCTGGCTGCCATGTAAAGGCAAGATCGATTGGTGCATTCATCATGAGTGATGAGGCGGGACGTGACGTGAAGTTGTTATGTGTGCCTGAAAAGGATCCCAGGTGGTCTCATATCCAGGACATAAATGATGTGTCTGAGCACGTAAGGGATGAGATCACGCACTTCTTTTCGCATTACAAAGACCTTGAACCCGGCAAGAGTGTAACCGTCGAGGGCTGGAGAGGCAAGGATAGTGCTGATCTCGAGCTCGCTAATGCGCAAGCCCGGCTGGCGAATCACGGCCACTGAGGACGAAACGTCCCGCTCGCCTAATTTTTACTCTGGATAAAAAGTTGCAGAATTTATCCTATCCAAATAGGTGTAAATCGCAGCAGTGAGTAAACTGGATTAAAACGGCGAGAAAGTAGAAATGACGTGGAAACTGTTCTAACCGAAGAGGTGAGGCTCGACCGCGAGCGGGAGCTCGAATCCTTAATCGAGATGATTCGACCTGCGGTGCAGTCAGACGGAGGAGACCTGGTGCTTCAGTCCGCGGACGTTGAGACCGGCATAGTAAAGGTCACGCTGGTTGGTTCGTGTTCATCGTGCGCGATTTCCGAGACTACCCTGAAGGCCGGTATCGAGAGAATTCTTACTTCAAGGCTTCCATGGGTGACTGCGGTTGTGGGCGATGTCGATGAATCTATCGATTACGAAGATTCTTACGCAATGGGACGCGGTGGCTACGTGCCAAGGATTGATGTCTAGGCGCTGCTTGGAACTTTTTCTTCGCGAGCATCTTCGGTCGCGGTGATTTCCAAAACACCGAGTGGCAGGCTAATGTCATATAGGCCATAGTCGGTTCGCAGGGTGGGGATCCTAAATTATATGAGGGTTGTTTCAAAACTTATACTTACGGTTATTTTCGGCGGATTATTGCTCGGACTTGGCTCTTTACTTCTTTTTCCAGCGTTTTCTAATTTGACGCTTTTTTTGGAGCCGGGTACGCTTTCAGCGCCGATCCAGCTGCGCGCGCTTGCATATCCCTCGAGATTCTATGATGCGCAAGGCAAGATGCTTTATGTCATGCAGACAAATGGATACAGGGTTCCCGTCACTCTCTCGCAAATTCCCCAGAACGTTGTCAATGCCGTTTTAGATGTTGAAGACCACACTTTTTATCAACATGGGCCGATCGATCTGAAGTCGATAGCGCGTGCGTTCTCGGCAGACGTATCCGGTGGGCAGATTCTTGAGGGTGGTTCCACAATTACCCAGCAGCTTGTCAAGAACACAGTTTTGTCACCACAGCGAACCATTGCGCGCAAGATCCAGGAAGCGGTGGATTCTTATCGCATTGAAGGGCAGCTGAGCAAAAGCCAGATCCTGGAGAAGTATCTCAATACCGTATATTTCGGTGATGGCGCCTATGGCATAGGAGCAGCTGCCAAGACATACTTCAACTTGAGCGTTGGACAGTTGACTACCGCTCAAGCTGCTCTTCTTGCAATATTGATCGAGGATCCGTCGGGAAACGATCCCTTCCTCCATCCGCAAAATGCATTAGCAAGGCGGAACACCGCCCTGGACCAAATGGTTCAGTACAACGATCTTGCGCAGTCTCAAGCGAACCGCGACAAGCTCGAACCCTTGCCCACCGTTTCGTATAGGCCCTCTACAGCCGCACCTTCTGCTTTTGTCCAGGAAGTCATCAACCGCATACTGACCGAACCGAAATATTCGGCTCTCGGAAGTACTTCGAGTCAACGCTTGCAGGCTCTCAACAGCGACGGGTTCGACATTTACACCACCTTGAACTCGAAATACCAGTCTGAAGCTGAGGCGGCAGTCAAGAAGATTGTACCGAATACTAATGGGAAGTTTACGGCGGCACTTGTTAGCATGGATCCCGCCAACGGCGCTGTCGAGGCTCTGGTCTCTGGAAACCCGTCTAAAGGATTTGGTGGTTATGATGTTGCCACGGGTCGGGGGGGAACGGGCCGGCAGGCCGGTTCTTCATTCAAGGCGATCGTTCTAGCCGCACTTCTTCAGCAGGGCTACAGTCCTAATGATATCATTGACGGAACCGGACCTTGCCAATTCGTCATTCCGAATGTCCATCCATCGCCTTATATCGTGCACAATGCCGAGCCCGGATACGGATTGATGACCATTACGAAGGCCACCGCTGATTCGGTTAACTGCGCCTACGTCCGCCTTGGTGTCAACATGGGTGATCAGAATATTGTGAATATGGCCAGAATCATGGGTGTAACTAGCCCCCTTATCGCTGTTCCGTCATTGGCGATTGGTTCCGAAGACGTCACGCCGTTGGAGATGGCGGGCGTTTACTCCGTTCTCGCCAATGGTGGAATCAGGCACAGTCCGTATTTCGTCTCAAAGGTTGTTGACTTGCAGGGTAAGACGGTGCTTCAGACTCAGACAAAAGGAACCCGCGTATTGTCTGCGCAAAATGTTGCGGTCGAGAATCAGGTGCTTCAGGATGTCGTGCAATATGGAACGGGAACTGCTGCCGCAATTCCGGGTCGCGAGGTTGCGGGGAAAACCGGTACCACCGATAACTTTACCGACGGTTGGTTCAACGGTTTCACCCCTCAGTTGGAGACAGCAGTCTGGATGGGCGATCCTGCAGGATCCGTTCCAATGTTTGATGTCGGAGGAATTCCCGTTTATGGCGGTACCTATCCGGCAGAAATTTGGCACGCATACATGTCTCAAGCGCTTGCGGGTCTGCCAGCATTGACATTCCCGCAGCCCAACTCAGCACTTATTCCACAGGGCAAATTTATAGTGCCAATTGATTCGCCCGGCTCGATAGTTGTTCCGCCAACCTCGTCTACAACCACTACTTCGGGACCCGATACCGGTAGCGGATCGTCCGGCACTTCTTCGAGCACTACAATTGCCTCTACGACAACTTCATCGGCCCCTACGACTACTAACGTGGTGCCAAGGCGAGGTGCTGGCTAGGGGGTCCGCTTGTTGTATGTCCTTTGGCAGAAAAAAGGGTGGGTGAGAAGTGGATAGATTTGCTTTGGAACGGCTCTTTTCGCTGCAGGATGTGGACACGAAGTTGCATGAGCTACGAGGCAAGCTCGGCTCGCTGGCGGAGACTTCCGGGGAGAGGGCCGTCGCTGCCGAGGTGAGGTCACTCCTGCAGAACCAGAAGGTCATGAACGCGAAAATGGACGCTCTGGTGGGTCGAAGAGACGAGCTTGAAGAACACTCTCGGACACTGGTGGCCAAGGTTAAAAATATGAGAGCGAAGGAAATGAGCGGGGCAATTTCCCACCGCGATTTTGCTAGTACGGAAGCCGAGATATCTCATCTTGAAACACAGCGCGCAGAACTCGATGACGCCGAGTTTGAAGTGTTTTCCGAAATTGAATTTCTACAGTCGCAGATTCAAGATGTTCAGCAGAATCTGAGCCAAAAGAATATCAAGCTTTCAGAACTAAAGGACATGAACGCAGCAATCGCTAGTGGCCTGAACGCCGAGATTGTATCGCTCGAGGAGCAGCGATCGGAACTTGTCGGAGTGATAGACGCAAACCTAGAGAAGATTTACGAAGACATTCGCGCACGCTTGGGTTCGATGACTGTGTCCAGGATAGAGAACGGTAACTGCCAAGGGTGTCGCCTAAAGCTCTCTTCGGTCGAAATCGAAAAGGTGAAGCGCACGCTTGCAGGTGAGTTTTCGCATCCTCCCACGTGTGAACAGTGCGGGAGAATCCTCTTCATATAAATGTCGAGTTGGCCTGTAGGCGGGGTTCTGTCCAGCTTTCGCTTGGGTGATCATCCATCTATGCGGCCTACCAGGAGCTTTATCATTGACTGATTGGGCGGGCAGCCCATGCTCCATTTGGCCTTGCTCCGGGTGGGGTTTGCCGAGCCATAAGAGTCACCTCTTACGCTGGTGCGCTCTTACCGCACCGTTTCACCATCACCATTACTGGCTGTCTGCTTTCTGTTGCACTTTCCTGCAGGTCACCCTGACTGGCCGTTAGCCAGCACCCTGCCCTGCGGAGCCCCGACCTTCCTCAGGAGTGTGACTCCCGCGACCACCCAGCCAACTCGACCATTTAACTCTAGATGTCTTGCAGAGCGTCCCTGCTGGGAGAATTGTCGCAGCCCCGGGATATGGTTATGCCTATCAAGAGAATGTTTGACGGGAGTTTGCCAGTGAAGATTGCGGCGCTTGGAGATGCCCATGTTGGGCGTTCGAGCTATCCGATAGCCAAGGAAGGCGTCAACGTACGTGAGCGAGACTTTGAGGAGTCATTTTTGCTGGCTGTGGACTTGCTGCTCGAGCAGAACCCAGATCTTATCTTGTTTTTGGGTGATATATTTGATTTCCCCAGGCCTTCATTCAGATCCTTCAGGACTGTTCAAAAGGGAATGTTCACTATCAAAGAATCGGGCATTCCGCTTGCTGCGATAAGCGGAAATCACGATACGCCCAGACTCCGGGGGACAGAGAGTCCGTACGGCGCGCTACACGATGTGTTTCCACAGTTTGGATTGATGTACAAGCAGAAGTATGAGTATTTCGATATCGGAGATGTGCGCGTCCATGGAATCCCGCAGATGATGGATGAGTCGGATACCCTGGACGCTCTGGAAATTGCAACTTCCAACAAGAGTCTGACCAAGGTAAATCTTGTTATCACGCATCCAAGGCTAAAGGAACTTGCACCGTCGTATGCGGATATAAATGAGATCGAAATTGACGCGGAATGCATTCATGGTGACTTCGCGCTTTTGGGCCACTACCATTTCCACGCCAAAGTAAAGGAAAACATGTGGTACGTAGGGTCAACAGATACCTTTTCATTTGGTGACAGCCCGGGAGTGTCAAAAGGAATCGCTGTTATGGACACTGGCTCTGGACACTGCTCGCACGTGGCTTTGGACGGCCGCAGACCTCTGTTGGATCTTGGCGTCGTATCTGCACTCGGGCATGGTCCTAAGGACCTCGAGAGCGCGATAGGCGAGCAGCTGGAGAGCACTCCGTCAAATTCCGTTGTGAGGCTGCGCCTGGACGGAGTCGATCCATCGGCATATCGGATGCTAGACCCTGGGGTCATTCGCGAGCTAAGCGATCATTTGCTCTATTTCAAGCTCGAGCCGCTCTATGTCTCGGCGGCGATGGAGGTCGAACTTCCCGAGCTTGAATCGATGCCATCAAAATGGACTCGCTTCGTCGAGTTTCAAGATGTAGCAGACGACGTCAAAGTTACAGTTTCGAAAATGGGCATCGAGTACATAAACAAGGCAATCGAGGCCTCGTGAGGATTTATCGCATTGGATTGCGGAACTACCGGATTTTTGAAGAGCAGCTGGACTTGGAGCTACCCTCGGGGTTAATTGGAATCTATGGCGCCAACGGCGCGGGAAAGTCCTACCTGATCGAATCGATCCCATGGACTCTTTACGGGAGAACGAGAACCTCCGTGCAGGATGTGCGTACTTCTGGCAGCCAAGAGGACTGCGTTAGCGAGATTGAGTTCGAGCACGAAGATCATCTTTACCGAGTGAGGCGCTCTATTTCTGTTCGGGGTTTGGTCAAGGCTCGCGCGTGGATTGATAATGAGCTTGGATCCGACGGGGTAAAAGAAACCAACCGCTTCATTCACGCGACACTCGGGATGGACGTCGACTCATTCCGGGCCTCGGTATTCGCTGAGCAAAAGCAACTTTCTGCTTTCTCGGAAGCAAACCCTGCGGACCGTCAGAGGCTTGTGCTGTCGCTTTTAGGCATAACGCCTCTTGACAAGGCTCGCGACATGGCCCGTGCGGACGCAAGGGCCCATCTTGAGCAGTTGAAGCTAGCAAGAGCCTCGCTTCCTGAAATTTGCCAGCTTGACGCGGATAGGAACGAGTGTCTGCGGGAGCTTGAAGTTGTAAACGCGCAATTGGAAACCAATAGGACGAGGGTTGAGCAGTGTAAAGCTCTCGCCGAGCGCGAATCTGTGGAATACAGCCGCCTGGAGGTTACGAAAATCGAGAGGGACCAGGTGATTGTGGCTGGCAAGGAGAAGCGGCATCTTTTTGAGGAGCTAACTTTTCAGGTCAACAATGCCGAGAATTCCATCACGCGGTTGCAGCAGATCGAAGAGGAGATGGCGAGGGTGTCTAGCACCGCCGACAAAGTAGCGGAGCTAGAGGTAAAGCTGGCCGCTACGAAGGCGTCAATAGACAGATTGTCCGATCTTTCCAGGGCTAGCATCGAGTTGGAACGGCTGTTGCAACCGTTTGCCTGTCGGACTGTTCAGGAGTTAGAAGAGCTTTGGGCAAGGGTGGCGGACCAGATAGTCCCTGCAGCTAGTGAGGTCGAGTCGAAACTTGCGAGGATCCGCACCCTTGAACTGGAGATCGCCTCTATCGGTGCTACATGCGAGTCTGCGAACAATGTCTTGGAGATACTATTAAAGCTTGGGAGCGATTCGCCCTGTCCAACTTGCGGCCAGGATCTAGGAGACGGATTTGAGGAGCATGTCAGGGAATCTCGCAAAGCCCTGGATAAGCAAAGGGCCGCACTTAAGCACAAGCGGAAGCAGCTTGATCAGGCTGGGCAAGAGAGCGAAGCAGCCGCGCACCTCCATCGGGATTTGATTCGCGAGAAGGAATCAATTGATCGGATTATTCCAAGGGCCTCGTTGCTGGCGGTCGGCATTGATGAAAGCTTTTTGGCTGCTGATGTTGACAAGTTGAAGGTCCAGCTTTCTGCTGTCGCAAGCGAACTGAAAATAGCAAAGCAGGATCAAACGAGGTACTTCGCCCTGGTTGCGGAAAGACGGGAGCTTGAAAAGCAGGTTGACGCCAGCACGCGAGTGTTCGAGAGCCATCGTAAAGTAGGCCACGAGCTGCACCAATTGAAGATGCGGCTACAGGGTTTGGATTTTGATCCAGGGCGTTTCAGCCAGCAAAAGGTAAGAAGAGATGAATCTGTGCAGAGGGCAAAAGAGGCGAGCGAGCTATTTGAGCGCGAGATGATTCAAAAGCTTCAGGCCGAGGCGAAACTCGAGAGGGTTGATGCTCTTATCGCCCAAGCGAGGGAGATTTTCCTTGCGGTTGAGAGGCTGGAAAAGCAGTCCGAACTTGTGACACGCGTTGCTGAGTACTTGAATGAATTCCGCCGATCAACGATTTCCGCGCTCGGTCCGCGGCTTGCGAATTCATCGGCAGAATTGTTTGGCGAGCTAACTGAATCCGAATACGATCGCCTTGAAGTGGATACGTCTTCATGGCAGCTTCGAATCTCGGACTTTGGTGTGTCCCACGACCTGAATCGATTTTCCGGATCTGAGCGGGACCTGGCCAACCTCGCGTTCCGAATCGCAATTTCCGAGCAAATTGGCAGAAGCTTTGGCCAGCAGGTGGGACTGCTGGTGCTCGATGAGATTTTCGGGCCACTCGATGATCAGCGCAAGTTCGTCATGCTTGGGGCATTGGATAGCTTGAAGGCCCGATTCAACCAGGTCATCGTGGTCACGCATGGCATGGAAATAAAGGAGCAAATTCCAGGAGCTATAGAAGTTCTCAAGTTGGGCAGCAGGCGAGCAACGGCAAGAATCGCGTAGTTTAGCTGATCAGAGAGTAGGCTGACGGGCGAGTTCTTTGGCTTTATTCGATGAAGAGGTCTAATAGCTGGTACCGTTACTGTAGTGTTCAATCGACTTACATTTGATCCTGTAGAGACGATCGACAAGGCGAAGGCAGGCGACAAAGACGCCCTGTCCAGGCTGTGGTCTCTTCTCAATCCTGGACTTGTAAGATATCTTGCCTCGTTGGGATGCAAGTTTGCTGAGGATATCGCTTCTGAGAGCTGGATTTCGCTTGCAAACGTGCTGCCCAGATTCCAAGGAGAGCTCACTTCCTTGCAAGGGTTATTGTTTCAAATAGCCAGGGCGCGACTATACGATCAGTTACGCAAGGATTACCGGCGACCAAAGCAAATGTTGACGGTTGTCGACGAGAACACCCTTCGCGATCAGATCTATCCTGGTCCGGAGTCCATCCTTGACGAGTCATCCTCCCGGATACTGGAGTGGCTGTCTGAAATTCCAACATCACAAGCCGAAGTGGTTTCGCTGCGCGTGATTGTCGGGATGTCACATTTCGAGATCTCGCAGATCATCGGTAAATCACAAGGAGCTGTGAGGATTCTTTTCTTCCGAGGACTAGATAATCTGGAAAAGGTAATCAGCGGGGAGAAAAAGCCCAAAATGCAGAAGAAATTCTTCTCCTCTGCGTAACAAACGGGCCAGCCGATTCGATGTGTTAGTTGCATATGGGCAACGATGATCTTACTTCGAATGATAAAGGCAACGGTGATGGCTTTTACCATGACGAGTTGGATCGGTTCATAGACAGCATCACTGATGGCTCGCTTCCACGAGGCAGAGAATTTTCGCCCTTAGAAAATGCGCTGATTGAGATGTCAGCCTTTTCTGCGCCTGAAGTCGAGATTGGGGGGTCATCGGTTGTTGAGCGCATGTCAGAGGAAATTGGAGTCTCGGGTCCCGGCTTAGGAAATCGGCGGACTTACGTTGCTCGTTTTCTAGGCACCAAGGCGATCATTGCCCTTGCGACAGCAGCAGCCTTTACTGGTGCCTCTGCTGCCGCAGCTTCGGGCTCGTTGCCACAGCCGATTCAGAAGGTCTTTTCTGCCGCGGTATCAAATCTTGGAGTGAGCTTTCCGTCTTCCCCACCAACGACAATGCCTAGTGCATTGAAATCGCGGGGATCGCAAGACCAGAGCTCGTCAGTTTCGCAAGTGTCAACAACGACTACAGGGTTGACGGGCGTTGTGCTGGGCCCGCCGGCAACTGTTTTCCGTGGAGACACTTCGAAGACAACCTCGACTGCTGCGAACTGCGCGCCACTCATTAATGAGGTTTTAAATGCCCCCTTGCTCACATCTGCCCTGAGTTCAACTTCAACCACCACCTCGCCAACCACGACCACCACCTCGCCAACCACGACTACCACCTCGCCAACCACGACCACTTCGACCACGACCACCACCTCGCCAACCACGACCACTAGCGCCAGCAAGTGTGTCCCAGTAAGTTCAACAACCACCACCTCGACCACGACCACAACGGAAGCGCCAACCACGACCACCACCTCGCCAACCACGACCACCACCTCGCCAACCACGACCACCACCTCGCCAACCACGACCACCACACAGCAAGCGGGCACCTCTACGACGCAAACCGCGACTGCAAGTGTGTCTGGCTCGGTTTCAACCGGTGCGGGGTCCTGAGCATGTCGAATGTTTCAAGACAGGAAAATGGGATAGGAAAATAAGGGTTACAGATCCTAAAGTCCTCGCCAAGGTATCCCATTCATAAAAGGACTCCGGCATTTATATGCCGGAGTCCTTTGACGTTAAGTTCGATGCGGCAGAGATCAAGTTCTTGACTTAGCCATCAATGCGCGAAGCCGTGCAGACCCTGGAGGCAGCTGGCCAGACTGCCTTGCCGTGTTCAGGACATTCGACCACCACTCCAGATCCTCGAGCATCACAGTCGCAGCGGCGTCAGTCATCGAGTTTGTTGCTGTCCCATCATCGGCAAAAGCATGGTCGACGAAGGGAATAATGACCGTGTTTCTAAGAAGGATAAGCTCTGCCTCAAGTGCTACGTGAGCCAAGTTTTCAATCGCTCTCGCGCCACCAGCTATTCCGGTGCTGTATGCAACGGCCGCTACTGGCTTATTTCTGAAGGCAAAGCTGGCAAATACGTTGTCCATGGCATTGTTGAGCAGGCCAGGCATGCCATGAAGGTACTCGGGGGTTATTATCAAGATGGCCTGCGCTTCACGAATCTTGTGGTTCCATGCCTTGACAATTGGTTCAGAATAAGTCGGATCTGAAGGATCTCCAAGTGAGCCTGGATGTTCCTGAAACAATGGAAGATCCCAGTCCCTTAGGTCTAACAGCTCTGCTTCAAAGGAGCCGCGTTCACTCACTTTGTTCATTACCCAGGGGGTAACCTTGTCAGCAGCACGATTAGGGCGCCGACTGCCAACAATGATTTTAAGGTTTATCACTTTTCGTTCCTCCAGGTTATTTGTCTCAACTTACGCAGCTTGGTTTTAGACAGATCTTAGGATGAACTTTGCGGCTCCGGGGGTATGGTTCTGCTTTCGCGTTTGTGATCGATTCACTGATCTTTTTCATGCGATGGCGTAAAGCCCGAGCCGAGACTGCACAAGGCGACGGCGTGCTGTGCGCTTGACCTGAATGATGCTCTAGTTTTCTAGGTCAGTGATTTTTGGAGAGTATCTCTTCAAGGGATACTTTCATAGGATTCGGACGCGATGAACCGACACGAGGCGGACCTAAATTGGCCCATAACTGCATCGAGAACGATCCGTTCGCAAGACTGGGCTAATCAATACGATTTCCGGAAAGTATGGCCGCTGTCCGGCTGCGTTTTGACGCGGTAAAACTTTGAATGTCGTCCGGGAAAGATTATTGAGCGGGCGGTAGAGTCTTCGAAGATGACTCCGAGGCCATCTCGTTCTGGTAGGCGACCAGCTTTGCAGTCAAAGACGGATCTGATATCGATAAAATTCGCAAGGCCAGAAGCCCGGCATTTTTGGCATTGTCAATCGCCACGGTCGCAACCGGAATACCTCCAGGCATTTGCACTATAGAGAGCAGAGAATCAAGCCCGTCGAGCTTTTTCAAGGCCACTGGAACGCCGATGACCGGAATTGTAGTGACGGAGGCCAGCATCCCGGGCAGATGAGCCGCCCCCCCAGCTCCTGCAATTATGACTCTTAATCCATTTCCATATGCGTCAGATCCGTATTTCAACATCTTCTGAGGAGTTCTATGAGCTGAGACCACTCGCAGCTCATATTCGATGCCAAAGTAGTCAAGGATCTGAGCTGCAGGGGCCATGACGGGATAATCTGAATCAGACCCCATGACGATTCCAACTATTGCCGCCATTCAAAGCTCCTAATTTAGCTCAATCCTCAAACACTTCGAGGCCAGATAAACGATCCACCGTTTTCCGCGCGCGGCTCAGTGCTTCCTCTACCGAATCGGCCGTCACAGTCACATGGCCTATCTTACGGTCTTTGCGCGCAGATTTTGAATAAAGATGTATCGAGGCGCCTTCGATTTCTAGAGCGTGCGGGACGTGGGGCGCTATATTTTGGCTATTTGAATTGGCGATCAGATTAACAGTCGCTGCGGCTGGAACTCTAAGCGCCGTAGATCCAAGTGGCAGGCCAAGAACGGCTCGCAAATGATTTTCGAACTGAGAGGTTACGTTCGCCTCAATCGTTATATGTCCGGTGTTGTGGGGCCGGGGTGCGAGTTCATTTACAATTAGCTGTCCGTTTAAGATGAAGAACTCCACGGCCAGCACTCCAACAACATCCAGATCTTTGACCATATTTTCAGCAATGCGCTGTGCCTCTTCAGATATATGAAGCGGGAAGCCGCCAGGTGACGTGACCTCTCGGCACATCCCTTCGAGCTGAACCGTTTTTACCATCGGATATGTCG
>DAHVKW010000027.1 GCA_027320695.1 Actinomycetota bacterium
TGTTCCTCGCCAAGACGCATCAATTCTTCGAGGTTCTCAATCCTGCCCAAAGCTTCGATGGATCGCTCGGCCTTAAGCTCAGCCATGTAGCCCGAGCGATCGAGAACGAACTCCATCAGCTTTTTCAGTTCAAACCCATTAGAAACCATGTCCCTGGCTTGGGCCAGGAGCTCCAACACCTCTCTGATGCCTTGAAGCGCCTTCCCGCTCACTCCAGCTAGATCTGCCTGCATAAGTGCGTCAGAAAATACGAGGTTAGCCATTCCGGCATAAAGGTCCACTTTTGCCACGGACGCATCGCCGACCCCGCGTTTGGGGACATTAAGAATCCGCCTCATTGAGACTTCATCCTGCATATTATTGATCACTCGAAGGTAGGCAAGAATGTCCTTTATCTCTTTTCGGTCATAAAATCTAGTGCTGCCGATAACTCGATAAGGGATCGCGCGCCGAACGAACTCCTCCTCGATCACGCGAGATTGAGAGTTGGTGCGATAGAAAACTGCCACGTCAGAGAAGGAATGAGAAGCCGACGTCAATTCAATTATCTGAGACGCCAAAAACGAGGCCTCGTCACGGTCGCTTTGGGCTTTGAAGAGCCAAATCAGCTCGCCCTGCCCGCTGGACGACCATAAGTTCTTTTTTACTCTGGAGGCGTTGTTGGCTATAACTGCATTAGCCGCATCCAAAATTGTCTGCGTGGAACGGTAGTTCTGTTCCAAGACAACTGTTTGCGCTTCAGGAAAAGACTTTTCAAACTCTAAAATATTGGTAATGTCCGCGCCGCGGAACGCGTATACGCTCTGATCGGAATCCCCCACGACAAATACGTTTCTCGACTGAGCTCCCAGCAGGGCAACTATTTGGTTCTGCACCTTGTTGGTATCTTGATACTCGTCAACGAGAAGATGCCGAAATCTCCGCTGGTAATAATCTAGAACGTTAGGATACTCTTCGAAAAGCTTTACCGTCATATTCAGCAGATCATCAAAATCCATTGCCGAAGATGCCAAAAGACGTCTTTGATATTCCGTGTAGACCTCGGCAATCTTGCGTTCAAAGATATTTCTGGCGGACTCGGCATATTGCAGTTGGTTCACCAAATCCGCCTTCGACTGCGAAATGTGGTTCGCGAGTGATTTAGGCGGAAATCTCTTTGCGTCGAGGCCCAAATCCCTGGCGACATAACTGATCAAACGCGTGGAATCAGCCTGATCATAGATGGTAAAACTTGAGCCAAAGCCTAGAGCCGTGGCATGTTGTCTCAAGATACGCACGCAAGCTGAGTGAAATGTCGATACCCACATCTTCTCGGCCACGGGTCCTATTAGGCCCACCAAGCGGCCTCTCATTTCCGCAGCAGCCTTGTTGGTGAAGGTGATCGCCAGAATCTCGTGGGGTGAGATAGACATCGCGTCAATCAGGTAAGCGATACGCCGGGTCAGCACTCTTGTCTTGCCCGAGCCGGCACCCGCGACAACGACGAGCGGACCTTCGCCATGGGTCACTGCCGCCCTCTGGGCGGGATTTAGATCGGCGAGTGAAGAATCTAAAGACATTGACCTGAACAACCTGCAGCCGACCCGAGTAAGTTAGCTGCTACTCCCATTCTATGGTACCGGGCGGTTTGGAGGTGATGTCGTACACTACCCTGTTCACTCCGGCAACCTCTGCAATGACCCTAGATGAAATTGATTCAAGGACCTCATAGGGCAGGCGGGCCCAATCGGCCGTCATTGCGTCATGAGAAGTCACTGCGCGAAGCACGATCGGGTACGCGTAAGTCCTCTCGTCTCCCATGACCCCAACAGTCTTTATAGCCGGCAAAACAGCAAAACTTTGCCAGAGCGATCTGGTGAAGCCAGCATTTTCGATCTCTTCCTGTACGATGGCATCCGCCTTACGAAGGATCTCAACCCGCTCCGGAGTCACATCCCCAACGATGCGTACAGCTAAACCCGGACCTGGGAACGGCTGTCTCCAAACTATTTTTTCCGGCAAGCCCAACTCTTTGCCGACAGCGCGCACTTCATCTTTGAACAGCAGCCTAAGAGGCTCCACGAGCTCGAAGTTCATGTCGTCTGGAAGTCCTCCGACGTTGTGATGAGACTTAATTTTGGCGGCATTCTTGGTGCCGGATTCGATGACATCCGGATACAAAGTCCCCTGGACCAGATACTTCGCACCCTCGATCTCCTGGGCGACGCCCTCAAAAACGCGAATGAAGGTGGCTCCTATAATTTTTCTTTTTTCCTCCGGATCTGTCACATCTTTGAGAAGCGAGAAAAACTTCTCGCTTGCATCGACCACTACCAGATCGATCTTGAACTGGTCCCTGAAGGTCTTCTCGACTGTTTCCCGCTCTCCATCGCGCATTAGCCCGGTGTCGACGAACACGCACTTTAGCTGATCACCGACAGCCTCATGCACCAGCGCGGCAGCTACCGATGAATCGACTCCTCCGGACAGCGCGCAAATCACGCGTTCCGATCCAATCCTGCTTCTAAGTCTGACCAGAGAATCCTCGATGATGGAGTAGCTGGTCCAGGATGCATCCGCGCCGACCGCATCAGACAGGAAATTGCCGAGCAACTCTTGACCAAACTCAGTGTGCCCAACTTCGGGGTGATACTGAACCCCATAAATCCCCCTTGAAGGATTCTCCATTACCGCCACCGGAGTGTTTGGAGTTGAGGCCGTTACCGTAAAGCCCTCAGGCGCCTTAGAAATCACGTCAAAGTGGCTCATCCATACATTCTGGCTGAGCGGCAAGTGCGCCAACAGCACGCCATGGCGGTCAGCAGTGAGTTCGACTCTTCCGTACTCGCCTTTGGAATTCTTTTCCACGAGTCCGCCTAGCTCCGATGCGATGAGCTGAGCCCCGTAGCATATTCCAAGCATGGGAACGCCCATATCAAAGATTCGTCTGTCGAGCCTCGGGGCGCCCAATTCATTTACGCTCTTCGGCCCGCCCGACAAGATGATGCCTTTAGGACCAAGCGCAAGCAGTTCCTCATAGGTGATGTCATGGGGAACTATCTCAGAATATACGTGGAGCTCCCTGACTCTTCGCGCTATGAGCTGGGCATACTGTGCGCCAAAGTCCACTACTACTATCGATGAAGTTCTAAAGTCATGCACTTTGGTCAACCCTGAAAGTCGATCAGTGGCCCATGCCGACGTGCTGCGCAGCTTGAAGAGCCTTGCCTTCGGTCTGCAGCGCCGGTGCCACCATGACCTCTGCCTTTTGAAATTCCTTAACAGTTTCATAACCGCAAGTCGCCATGGACGTCCTAAGGGCGCCAAAGAGATTCATGCGCCCGTCGTTCTCGTGAGCCGGCCCCACCAGGATCTCCCTTAGCGAACCCCTCTGCGACACCTTCACTCTGGCACCTCGCGGAAGAGTCGGGTGAAACGTTGCCATTCCCCAGTGATATCCGCGTCCCGGCGCTTCGTAAGCGCTTGCAAGGGGCGAACCCACCATAACGGCATCCGCGCCGCATGCAATGGCCTTTGCTATTTCTCCGCCGCGACTCATTCCGCCGTCTGCAATGACGTGGACATAGACACCGGTTTCATCAAGATGGCGCATCCTAGCTCCGGCAGCATCGGCAATTGCCGTAGCCTGTGGAACTCCAAGACCCAAAACTCCTCGCGTGGTGCATGCATTGCCTGGCCCGACGCCTACCAGCACTCCCGCAGCTCCCGTTCTCATGAGGTGAAGAGCAGCCTGGTAAGATGCGCAGCCTCCGACGATGATAGGAATATCGAACTCTCGAATAAATTTCTTCAGGTTGAGCGGCTCAGCGGTCTTTGACACGTGCTCTGCCGAGACAACAGTTCCCTGAATCACGAGAAGATCGAGATCGGCATCAAGAATCGCCTTTGCCATGAACTTAGTTTTTTGAGGGGTGACCGAGGCTGAAGTCACAACTCCAGCGGCTTTGACCTGACGAATTCGCTCTGTTACCAGTTCGAGCTTGATCGGTTCTGAGTAGATCTCCTGCATGCGCTGAGTCGCCTTTTCTGGATCCAGCTCAGAAATCTCCTTTAAAAGTGGTTCCGGATCCTCGTATCTGGTCCAGAGACCTTCGAGATTCAAAACCCCAACTCCTCCGAGATGGCCCACCTCTATGGCCGTGGCAGGCGACACCACCCCATCCATCGCAGAAGCCATCAGGGGCAGCTCGAACTTGAAAGCATCAATTTCCCAGCTGATGTCGACATCTTCAGGATCCCGTGTTCTCCGGCTAGGAACGATCGCTATGTCGTCAAAACCATAGGCTCGGCGCCCTGACTTGCCTATACCAATCTCTACCTCGGCCACATTGCCTCCTAAATAAACGATTGAAAATCAAAACTGACCGCCAGGTAATCTCTTAGAGCCTGCCTGCCAAAACCGGCTTTAGACCACTTGCCGAAATGTCCACGCCTTCAAAACCCAAGCTATTTGTGCCGTCTTTACTGTGCCATCGCGGCTTCAGACATAGTCCGCATGAATTCATAGAGGATCCTTGCCGTAGCACCCCATACAAGGTCTTCGCCAAAATCAAAAAAATGCATCTCGAACTGGCCCCCGTCTGCCAAAGGCCAAAACTCGACGCTGTGAACGCCCGCTTGAAACAAATATGAGATTGGAAAAGAAAACACCTTCTCCACTTCATTTGGATTAAGTCTATAAGAAACCGGTTTAGGAATAGTCGCCACAATGGCCACGACCGACATGAAAGACGACATTGTCGAAGAAGTGATAAATTTCCCTTGAATTTCAACGGTAGCTGGATTGAGTCCGATCTCCTCGTAGGCCTCCCGTATAGCTGCCTGCTCGACAGTTTCGCCGTCCTCTACCTTGCCGCCAGGAAATGCCACTTCCCCCGCATGGGTCCTCAAGTCGGTGCTTCGTCGAGTCAACACCATGTTTGCCATGGCATCCTCCTCGAAAATCGGAACGAGAATACTGGCGCTGGGCCGCTGTTCCATCTCAGCCGGCCGATTGGAAACATTCTGGCGAGGCGATAAGACAATAGGGGTGTGGGAAATCATGACCTTTCTAATTAAAGAAATCGGGACGCCGCCGGATAATGGACTCTTCGAAACCCAAGCGAGCGTTTTGGCTGGCAGCACTCCAATGGGTCTATTGACCTTTTGTTTATAGGTTCCGTTTCCGCTACCGTGCAATGACTCCTACTCCCCGCTTTGAATCAGAAGCCTCGGGAACTCCAGAATCAGGTTATAAATCAGCTTACCCCTACGGCGGCAAGCAATAGCGGTAGGCAACCGACAAAAGGGGCCGGACCCGAAGATCCGACCCCTTGGTCAAACTCTAAATCAGTTGAACGACAACTGTTGTGATTCTCCAGTTGGAGAAGGGCTACATCATGCCGCCCATGCCACCCATGCCGCCCATGCCGCCCATAGCTGCAGCGGCGGCTGCGGCGTCAGCGGCAGACTCGGGTTTGTCGGCTATGAGGGCCTCGGTGGTAAGCAACAGTGCTGCGATCGAAGCCGCGTTCTGCAGCGCCGAACGAGTTACCTTGGCCGGGTCGATTACGCCAGCTTTGACCAAGTCCTCGAATATACCAGTCCTGGCGTTGAGACCGATGTTGCCCTTCGCCTTCGATACGGATTCGACGACTACCGCTCCTTCCAGACCAGCGTTATTGGCAATCCAACGAAGCGGCTCCGCCAGCGACTTTGCGACAATGGTCGCGCCTGTCGCTTCGTCCCCTTCCAGTTCAGCAATCAATGCGTCGACGGCTGCGCGGGAGCGGACCAGAGCAGTCCCTCCACCAGCTACGATGCCTTCTTCGATAGCTGCACGGGTTGCAGACAGCGCATCCTCGATCCGGTGCTTCTTCTCCTTCAGCTCGACCTCAGTGGCAGCTCCGACCTTAACGACGGCCACTCCACCGGCAAGCTTTGCGAGCCGCTCCTGAAGTTTCTCGCGATCCCAGTCAGAGTCGGTTTCGTCGATTTCGCGTCGAATCTGAAGGATTCGCGCATCGGCGTCTGCCTTTGAACCATGACCGCCAATAATCTTGGTGTCATCCTTGGTTACCTCAACCCGTCTTGCGGATCCAAGAAGATCGAGAGTGGCCGTCTCGAGCTTGAGACCGACCTCCTCAGAGATCACCTGTCCGCCAGTCAGAACGGCCATGTCCTGGAGCATAGCTTTTCTGCGGTCACCGAATCCGGGCGCTTTGACAGCAACCGAATTGAATGTTCCGCGAATTTTGTTGACAACCAGCGTGGCAAGCGCCTCTCCTTCGATGTCCTCAGCTACGATAACCAGCGGCTTGCCAGCCTGCATGATCTTCTCAAGCAGCGGCAGCAACTCGTGCACGGTAGATATTTTGCTCGCATAGAACAAAATGAATGGGTCGTCCAGGGTTGCCTCTTGACGGTCCGGATTGGTCACAAAATATGGGGACAGGAATCCCTTGTCAAACTGCATTCCCTCAGTGAATTCCAGCTCCAGGCCAAATGTGTTCGACTCTTCAACAGTGACGGTTCCATCTTTGCCTACCTTGTCGATCGCCTCAGCAAGAATTTCGCCAATGCTGTTGTCGGCCGCCGAGATCGAAGCCACTTGCGCGAAATCCGACTTGGCTTCAATAGGCTTTGCCTGCTTTTCAATTGACTCGACAGCAGCAGCTACAGCCTTTTCAATTCCACGCTTGAGACCAAGCGGGTTGGCTCCGGCTGCTACATTGCGGAGTCCTTCACGAATGAGGGCCTGCGCCAATACGGTCGCCGTGGTGGTTCCGTCGCCTGCCACATCATTAGTTTTGGTCGCAACTTCCTTGACGAGCTGGGCACCCATGTTTTCGAATGGGTCCTCGAGTTCGATTTCCCTTGCAATCGATACCCCGTCGTTGGTGATGGTTGGAGCGCCAAATTTCTTCTCCAGAACGACATTGCGGCCTTTTGGACCCAAAGTCACCCTCACCGTGTTGGCAAGTTTATTCACGCCAGCCTCAAGAGATCGACGAGCATTCTCGTCAAATACTAGATTTTTAGCCATTACTTGGTCACCTTTGCGAGTACGTCTCGGCTGGAAAGAATCAGCAGCTCGTCGCCGTCAACTGTAATCTCGGTTCCGCCATACTTTGAATAAACGACGGCATCTCCCACCTTGATGTCCAACGGAATAATCTCTCCAGTGGACTCGGCCCTGCGACCGGGTCCGACAGCAAGGACTTGGCCCTGTTGCGGCTTCTCTTTAGCCGAATCTGGAATAACCAAGCCGGAAGCGGTTCGCTCCTCGGATTCGTTTGGCTTCACGACGATACGGTCGTCCAATGGTTGAAGCTTCATGGTTTTACAAGCCTCCTAATAGATTTTTGTTATTGACAGTAGAGTGTAGTAGTCGATTAGCACTCTCGGCCAGCGAGTGCTAAATGTAGCGGAAAATATTTGATTTTTCAAGCCTAAATTTGAACTTGATGATTTATGGCAACGCAAGTGACGGGTACGCACCGAGGGCGAGATCGCTGGGACCGAAGTTTTCGAGTCTCCAAGCTCCTGCTGCCGCGATCATCGCGCCATTGTCTGTACAGTTCTGACGGGATGGAATGCACACCGCAAGGTCGAGTGCATGGGCCCTCGAGGTCAGCACAGTTCTAAGCCTGGTATTCGCTCCGACACCGCCTGCAAGCGCAACCGACTTGGCGCCAAATATCGAAGCCGCATTCAAGGTTTTCTCAACCAGGACATCCACAACCGCGTCTTCAAAACTTGCGGCAATATCAGAAACCCCAACGTCGGCATTCCTCTTTGCATAGGTCACAACCGCAGTCTTTAATCCCGAAAACGAGAAATTGAACGAGCCGTCGCGCAGAGCCCGAGGAAAGCGCACAGCCTTGGGATCGCCAAATTGTGCTTCACGTTCGATTTCGGGTCCGCCGGGATAGCCGAGACCGAGAAATCTGGCGACCTTGTCAAAGGCTTCCCCCGCGGCGTCGTCGACGCTTTGGCCAATAACTCTGTACTTGCCCGGTTTCTCGACCAGCACAATCATCGTATGCCCGCCGGATACCAGAAGCATTACCGATGGATAGACAATCGGGTCCCGTTCAAGACGCACTGCGAAAAGATGCCCTTCGAGGTGATTAACACCCACAAGCGGAATGCCCCAGGCCAATGACAATGCCTTGGCTGCGGCTACGCCAACCATCAATGCTCCCGCCAGACCGGGCCCCATAGTAACCGCAATTGCTTCAATTTGCGGCTTGGCCATTTTCAGGCCGGCGCCTTCAATGGCATCTCTTACCACGCCAAGTATCCGCCGCTCGTGCTCGCGGCCTGCCAGCTCCGGAACGACACCGCCAAACTTTGAGTGCACCTGCTGGGAATAGATGACCGAGGAAAGTGTTGACGTTCCATCTTTGACAACCGCCACGGCAGTTTCATCACACGAGGTCTCTATGCCCAAGATCAGGCCATTGGCGACGGAATACGAATTCAACTCCATAGGTGCCTGCGCCGCCGCCTTGCGGACTCGACCACTATGCCCGCATTAGCTTCAATGCTCTTAACTCGTTCGTGGTATTCGCTGGAATCTATGTCGTACGCCCACATGATCAAGGCATCCTCGTTATTCTCCTGGTAGTAGCCCTTTCTGATCCCAGCCGGCTGAAAACCAAACATCTGATAGAGCTTCTGAGCCTTAAAGTTCGAAACCCTAACTTCGAGTGTTATTGCCTGGATTTGTCTCTCCCAGGCGCGCCGCACTGTTTCAGACATGAGCCGCGTTCCGATGTACATGCGTTGCCAACTGGGATCTACTGCAATGTTCGTTATGTGAGCTTCATCGATGACGTAAAGCGTTCCGCAATAGCCCGTCACCGCTCTGCCGTGCAGCGCAACTATGTACGACCTCGTAGCACCCTGAGAGAGCTCGCTCTCGAACACCGATCTAGTCCATGGATTAGGATACGCCCTTCTTTCAATATCCATAACCTGCTCGAGATGCTTCTTTCGCATTGCCACGATGTCCAGCGAATTGAGAAACTTACCAAGATCCGGCTTTTCAAGTTCGCGCATCGGGGAACCTACCTGTCTTTTGGAAAAGCATGGCGCACGTCAAAGTTTACTTTGGCATCCGCATCCCGTATATAGATGACTTCGACACTTTCCGGCGAAACGAATTCTTCGGAGAAAGCTAGAGGAAACGCGATCTCGAAAAGTACCGGCATGAGCGGATAGGCTGTAGCGCTCCCCGCGAAGTGCAGAGGCTGGGAGGCGGAAGTAAAAGAATCTCTGTATTTGATTGCTCCTTGACCTACCAAAAGAACGGACTCTGCCATGCTTTCAATCTCCATTGCAACATTCTCGGGACTCGCAACCGCGTAATCGGTGAGCCTTTCCACCCCTCCGCCCGGCACTTTGCGATAAACCGCGTAGAACACTTCCCCTCGTCGCGCATCGACAAGAGAGACGATGGTCCGCGGACAATTCCCCTGCGTGCAAGCCTGTATATCGAGAGAGGACACTGGAACGATCGGAATCCCTAGCCCGCCGGCAAAACTCTTGGCAAATGAAACTCCTACTCTCAGACCGGTGAACAGTCCAGGACCAACGTCCAGCGCTATGGCGCTGATCTGTGAATTGGAAATTCCTGACTGTTCGAGCAATTGGCGAACTGCCACGCCAATCGACTCGAGTTGGTTCTTGGGACCTGGAAACGAGACAATAGCTGGCGGCTCGCCATATTTGCACAGCCCAAGCGAGGTCATGGCGGTGGCGGTATCGATCCCCAAAAGGATCATCAGGCCACGCTCCAAATTGCTTCGATCTCAGCTTCCAACTGCATCATCCTGTCCTTGAACTTCGGCCCATTAAGATCAACCGTCACGAGGCGCTTTGCAGTTCCCGCAACTTCTTCATCTATCGAGAACTCTGAATCGATACGCTCGAAGGTAATCTGCACGTAACTAGGGCCTAATAATCCAAGCGCCCGCTCCCCCCATTCGATTACAACTAAATGGCCGTCTTCCAGCAAGTCTCCAATGCACAAAATGTCAAGCTCATCCGGATCTACGATCCGGTATATATCGATATGATCGATTGCAACCCGGCCCTGGTAGCTTTTCACAAGTACAAAAGTGGGCGAAGTCACGATCTCTTTAACTCCCATGTGACCTATAAGCTCTCGAGCAAAAACGGTCTTGCCTGAGCCGAGATCCCCACTTAGAATCACAAGATCGCCCTTTTGCAGATAGTTCGCTACCGTTTGGGCCAACAGCTTGGTGTCCCCAGCGTTTTCGACCACAAACTTGGACATCTCATGCTCCTAATGCAATGCTGCAAGCCAGCACAAAGTCACTTTCCATAAGCTTCACTACCGACTCACCCATTCGCAGGCCGTATGAGGGGTGGAATGTGGCAATAATTGCTGGATTTAAGCCGGACAGATTCCTGCCTCGTAGTCTAGTAAGCGAAGCGGTTTGCCCAGATAGCGTCTGGGCCGCAGTTGAACCCATGCAAAGAATTGCTCTGGGACGAATAGTATTCAGCTGGGCGACCAGGTGATCTTTGCACATCTTGATCTCGTCGGGCAGGGGGGTCCTATTCCCGGGCGGCCTGCACTTTACAACGTTGGTGATGAAAATCTCGGATCGTTTGAGCTCGCCATGCTTTTCGATAATCTGGTCCAAAAGCTTTCCAGATCTTCCCACGAAGGGCTTGCCCTGCTCATCCTCCCAGGCTCCCGGTCCCTCCCCCACGATGACGAGTTTGGCATTGCAGTCTCCGTCCCCCGGAACAGGGTTCTTTCGGGACTCGCAAAGCTGGCAGCTACGGCAAGCGGCGATCGTTGAGGCAATCTGTTCGATTCGATGCGCTTTGGACAGATCATCTGGCACTAGACAATCCTCATGACCGTTCACTCACCTTGGCCTTTCCGCCAATAACTTCATCGACGTCGGATTCCAAGATTCGGGGAACCCTGAAACCAATCCTGGTGATTACCTCGTAGTTTATTGTGCCCAACATCGATGCCCAGTCATCCGGGGTTATTGATTCAGAACCTTGCGAACCGAGGAAAACAACCTCGTCGCCAATTGAGAGGTCGAAATCGGTTCCACAATCCACGATCACCTGGTCCATTGTCACCGTGCCTGCAAACGGGCGTCTTTTGCCCTTGATCAAAACCTGAGCACCCGCATCGAAGAGCGCCCGAGGCACTCCATCCGCATAGCCCAGGGGCACGGTGGCCAACAGAGTCTTTTCTCCCTGCGTGGGGCGCCTGCGGCCATATGACGGAAACTCTCCGGCTCCTACGGTTCTCAGATAAACGACTCTCGACTTCAACGAGATCACCTGACGCAGACCGGGTATTTGCGTACCAGGCGATGGCGAGCAGCCGTACAGAGCTATCCCGGACCTGACCATGTCATAACGGGCCTCAGGATAATTGATTCCCGTCGCTGAATTCGCAACATGGAACATTGGAGCGAAACCGCTGGAATGCAGGTGATGCTTAGCCGTTTCGAACAGCCGAATCTGGTACCGGGTAAAGTCGTCGTGCTCAGCATTCCCAGGCTCATCGGCCACCGTCATATGCGTCCAAAATCCCCTAAGGTTGAGGCCTGATCGCCTTGCGTGCTCGGCCAAGTCCATGACATCTTTTGGGTCGGCTCCGACTCGATGCATCCCAGTATCGATCTTGAGATGAAAGTCGAGGCTCGAACTGGGCAAAAGCCCTCTATCGTCGAGCTCGCCCGCAACTCGAACCAGCTTGTCAATTGCTTGCATGGTATAAAGGGTGAGAGTTACGTTATTTTCCAATGCCGCGGGAAACGCCTCGCTTGAAGGTTCGGCCAGACATAGAATCGGACTCGACACACCCGCTTCGCGAAGCTCAATTGCCTCATCCACATGCGCAACCGCGAACTGCTTGATCCCGCTAGCCTCAAGGATCCTTGAGACTACGACCGCACCATGTCCGTAGCCGTCGGCCTTGACAACAGCGCAAAGCTCTGCCGATCCGATGACATTTTTCATCAACCGAGCATTTGACTCCAAGGCCTCAGCGTCTATTTCAGCCCACGCTGGCCGCGATCTCGCCCGGATCATGCCACGGGCTCATTCTGCTCGCTCATAACCACCAAGGCTACACCGGGCTCCGACCATAGCCCACAACTAATTTTTCTCCAGCTATCAGATTCCCTCCGATTGCCGTGGGCCTCTGAAAATTTCCGTTCCAGCGAGGTTTGCCGAGCTCTTCGAATCTCACGAGAATGTCTCTTGCTCGCCGGGCCAATTCGCCAGAAAGCCCCCTTGAAAGGGAGCGGCCTGCCAGACCATGCAGGTGGGCCGTGATAGCCGCCTGCTCCGCAAGATCGCCTTGGTATGAGAGGACCGCGCCGAGCATTCCGGACAGAGTATCTCCGCTGCCCGCTGCAGCCAGCGAAGCGCTTGGGGCGATCGTCAGATAACATTCGCCTTGGGGCGAAGCGACGATAGTCGGACCACCTTTTAGGAGCAGGTGCGCACCGCTTTTAGTTGCCAAATCCCCTGCGAAACTGCACGGGTTTTGGCGCAATAATTCCTCGACAGCAATATTTTTCCCTGATCGCTCCAGAAGCGCCTTCAGCTCGCCCTGGTGCGGAGTAAGTATTACTCCGGGATGTTCGGAGGAGATCCGGCTGGCCAGCCATTCGATTGATGGAATTGCCGCAATGCCGTCAGCATCGATTACAGTCCTCAGGCTGCAGGAAATAGCGCCTTCGATTAGATCAGCAACCCATGGCTCCCGACCAAGTCCCGGCCCAATTATTAACGACTTGAACCTGTGCGTCAACTCATCAAAGAGTGCTATTCTGCCTTGGCGATCCTGACCCCGGAAATCTGTCTGGCGCACGACCGTCTCAACTCCGTAATCGCCCGAGTGACCCCCCATATCAGTGTAGAGATGGACAATTCCGGCTCCCATGAAATACGCTGAATCGCATACCAGCCGGGCGGCACCGTCCATCCCAGGGGATCCCGCGATCACCGCCACAGAATGGTTCCATTTGTGATCCGTGCGGCTCCTTGAATTCGCCAGTCCGGCCAGATCGAAGTCATCTATCATATACTCCCGGTGACTAGCCGGTCCGACATCCCCGAGCCCCAGCTCAGCCACATAAATGTCACCGCTGTAATCTGGCCCGTTGGATACTAGGACTCCTAGCTTCAATCCGGCCAGACAAAGCGTTGCGTTGGCGCGAATCGCCGAGCCCAGCACATCGCCATCGTCACCAGTGAGACCCGAGGGAACGTCTATCGCAAGCACATCAATCCCGGAACCGATTGGAGGCGCCTTGAATGGCCTGCCCAGGCCGATCCCGAAACAAGCGTCGATAACCAAATCCGAATCTGAATACGTCGAGGACTTCGAGTACTCCGCGGTGCCATAGGCCACTTCCCTGACCAACGCTCCAGCCCTTCGAAGATGTTCTGCCGCCACGAGCCCGTCGCGCCCGTTGTTTCCCGGACCATAAATCAAGGTGACTTTCTTCCCGTACGGACCGCTGAGCATCTCGGTTGCGAGAACGAAGACGCTGAATCCCGCGCGGGCAATCGCCGTCTCCAACATGCCTGCAGATGCAAGAGTTTCATCCATGGACTTGATGTCATCTTGCCGGTATATAGGAATCACTTCTCATCCCCTAGATTTCGATGACAACAACCGCCACTACAAAAAGTTTGCTGTGGGAGATCGACAAATCAATTGCTTTAACTGCTAAGCGCTTCGCAACGCGCTCGGCCTCTCCCCGTAACTCGATATCGGGCTTTCCCATCTCGTTGCGGACTATTTCCACCTCGGACATTGAAAATTGCCTGACTCCCGTACCAATCGCCTTGGCAAATGCCTCCTTGGCGCAAAATCTCGCGGCGAAGTGAGGTACGGAGTCGGCTTTCGAATCGCAGTAGGCGACTTCAGGCGGAGTAAATACCTTTTGGCGAAGTCCAGGCCGACGATTGAGCACTTTGCGAAATCTGTCTATCTCCAAAATGTCGGTGCCCACCTTGACTGACATGGCTGATCAGGTCTCCCGGGTGATATGCTCGGCGAAATTGCCAGAGATGCAGCTCGACTACAAGATTAGCCGCAGCAGATGGACGCACCCATCAAATGGAGCTGATGCCAGGGCAAAATCCGCAAGCCGCTAACCGCGGGCGGAGCCGTGCCAGCCGACATGAAAGCCTTGGAAAACACCGCCAACCGATGAAGCGAAGAACTCCCTCCTCCAGCTAATCCCCGTTAAAGGAAGCATTTACCGCAGCGAGAATTGCCGCCCTCAAGGTCTCCCTGGCTTCTTCAACGCTCCTTAGAAATGGATTGGGCCTCTGGTCAAGGGCATTATGAAACTTTTGCAGCTCCTCGTGATAGGCATCGTGGGAAACCTCCAGGGGACTGCCCGAAAATCCAAGACGTTTTAAATGGCCCGAAAGCGCACACTCCCCGGCAGGTACTGCAGGAAAATCTGAAAGCAGCCTTTGATGATATCCAAAACTATGGCGCATGAACAGCGCGTATAGACCCAAGACACTCATAGGGCGCTCGGACGACAAATCGAGTTCATATCTTGGCAGCCACTCTTTGAGGTCCTCAAAAGACAAAGGGCGCGAGATCGCGAAACCTTGCGCATAATCAATGCCCAATGAAATAAGCGCGTCCAGGATCGGGAAGGTTTCTACGCCTTCCGCAATGAAATCAAGGCTGAGACTGCGCGCGAGATCCGACATCGATATCAGATATCGGAATCCGTCAGGAAGGAGCCCAAGTGTCCTGACGAATTCCTGATCCAACTTCACTTTGTCAATCGGGAGCTCATGAAGGCGAAGCAGCGACGAATAAGTGCTGCCGATATCATCCAAAGCCAGGTCCAAACCTAGTTCGCTTAGTGAGATCAGCCGCCGGGCAGCGTCATAAGTAGACAAAAAGTTGCTGCTATCGACTACCTCCAAAGTAATTCGCGATGCGCCAAGGGTGAGTTTGGAAAACTCCTGCACCAAATCCCCAAGGCATCGATCTGAGGTAATTAACTCTGGAATCAAATTGATTGAACACCACAACTTCACGCCAGCGCTCTCCAAAATATTCAAATCCCGCTCAACAAATGACAGCACGCTGAGAGTCAGCAGCTTTTGGTCATCCAGCATGAGATCGGATAGGAATTCCTTTGGGCCGTAAACAATGCCGTCGGCGGACACCAGCCTCGCGAGCGCTTCCACCCCAACTACTTTCCCAGTGGAAAGCCGCACGATCGGCTGATATAGAACCTGCAGCCCTCCCGAATGCAGCAACGCCTGCGCTACGCTTCGCTTAGATTTCTCCTCATTATCCGGACTTAGGACAGGATATATTGAGATTCCGTCTGAATCATTGGGCGAGTTGAATGCCCAGTCTCTGCTTCGATATCCCTTCCTTCTTTTTAGCAAATACAGGGCCTGGTCAGCCTGATGCAGCAGTTCATCGGGGTGACCCTCATCTCCGGAATATATCGACAGCCCCAAACTCCCGCCAACTGATATGCGGGTACCGTCAGGGAGACTCAACGGGGAGTTCAACACATTTTCTAGCTTCTGAAGCACCTTGGTGAGATCGGAATATCTTCGGACGTCTTCGAGCACCACCACGAATTCGTCTCCTCCAACTCTTGCCAGGAGATCCGTTTGCCGCATCGAATCCCTTAACGATCCGGTCAGCTCCTTCAGTACCTGGTCTCCCAGGTCGTGGCCATAATTATCGTTGAGCGCCTTGAAGTCATCCAAATCGAGCATTCCAACCGCAAGTAGAGTCCCGTGCCTTTTGCTGCGGGCTATAGCTTCAGTTATGTGATCTTCAAGTCCTCGGCGATTCGGAAGTCCGGTAAGGGGATCGTGCGATGCGAGCCACGATTGCCGGTTCCGGTCAGAGCTGAGTTCCTCCCTCAAATCGATTTCGCTTAGACCGTGGGACACCATCTGGGAAACGCGGGACAAAAGCTCGATCATGTCCTCTGAAAATCCCATAGGTCGTCCGCTCAGAACATTGAGCACACCCCAGACCTTTCCAGCGCGCTCAATCGGGATAGATACCGAGGACCTCCAGGTGTTTCGTTCTGAAATCTCTGCAGAAGAGACGGCGCCAGGCGCTTCTGCGTATTCATCGATATACTCGACACGGCCGGAAAGGATCGCATTCATAGCTGTGGTCTGGATTCCCGACAGCTCGACCGAAGACTCGAAAAGCAAGAGCAACTTAGAAATATTCTCTCCGGCGTAGGCTAAGGGTTCGAGAGATCCGTCTTCCTTGGCAAGGCCAATCCAGACAGTTTTATACAACCCTGACTCCTGGAGTCGCACGCTGGTTTGCGTAAGAAAGTCATGCTCATCCTGAGCAGTAAAGAGCAGATCCCCCTCGGTGAGGAGCGCCTGATAAACTCGTGAAATCCTCCTAGCCTCAGCCTGATTTTCAAAGTTCTGAACGGCGATGCGAATTCCGTCGATCAGCTGCTCCAGCAAAGCCGTAAGTTCAAGGCTGAAATATTCCGGATCTTCGCTCACTATCACCAGTACCGCTATCGGCTCTCCTGATATCACGACCGGCCAGGCGCCGGCTACCCGAACGGGAGTGAGCGAAGGATAAACGGTTTTTAGTCCTTTCAGGGTAGAACTAAGCCCAGCATGCGTCAAAACTGGCCGGGTCGATCTGAAGGCGCGCGAGGCCACAGAACGGCTAGCGGGAGTGCCGTCGTCGACTATTTTGGGGCGAAATACCCATAAGTCTCTTTTTAGCTCCGGCAGCTCGTCTTGGCAGTTGCCAGCCACAGTTTTGAGAAATATCCCGTCCGGCACAGAGACCCACGCGCCCAGGGCGTCGGTCTTCTCAGTCAAAATTCTCGTTACTTCCCCATAGGCGGTATGAGGATCGGGCAGTGCCAGCAGCCGATGCAGAAGCACTCCGATTGCCTCTTGGTAACGGCTCAGCCGTAAAAGCTGATCGTGCTCGCGTTTCCGGCGGAAAAATCCGGTCATATCTTCGCCGAGGCGAGCAAGCAAGTCGTTAAGGTGTGCAACAAACGGCTTTCCCTGGCCTCGATAGAGACACACCAAACCTTTGGCGCCATTTGGAAAGTCAAACGGAACCGCCATTCCACCGCCCACTCCATACTTGGCAGCACGTTCCTGCCATGGCGCAAAGCGGGGTTCTGTTACATCGATTATGTTGACTTTTCCGGTTCGCAGAGCAAAGCCCATCGGCCCCTGACCTTCGAGGAGATCCTCCCTTGCGCTAATCCTTAAGTCGCTCGGATATCCCGCAGCGGAACCAGCCACAGATACAATATCGATCCACTCCTGGCCGACCGGAAGTACCGCAACCAGGGCCAAGATTAGACCTAGCTTCTCCACCAAGATTTCCACCAAGGAGCCGAACACCTCATTGTCGGTCTTGTCCATGGAATCGATGAACAGCCTGTTCACCTGGGTAAGAGCCTGGTACAAGTCTCCAGTGTTGAACTGGGCTGGTTCAAACTGCGAACTGTGGTTAGCCATCAAAGTGTCGGCTGTCTTGCAATCTGGACCACAGCATAGGCGCGCTCGATTTGGTGCGGTCGCCGTTTTCCCGGAACCACGAAGCGAAGTCTCTGATTGTTAAATTGTGCTGCTTAGTTGTCAGCATGTCCCCAACCAGATAGATGGCTTCTCCGCCAAAATGTGAACCACCTACCATAAGCACAGAGTGCTAAACCGACACTCTGGTTCGCCTTAACTTTTCCTCAAAACTGCCGCTCGTCAAACGTACACATAAGAAAACCAGCTTCTAAATGAATGGTACCCCATCGCGCAGATTTTGTATTGACCTGTAGGTACTGATATTTAATCATGGAAATTACAATCGCGAACTTCGTGCCAAGCTATCAATCACCCAATTGCGAGCCTAACCCAAAACTAATCAGAGATCATCTTGAAATCCGAGATCATGCATAACTTTCAGCAGCGAAGGTTGGAGGCTCAGTTGCCTTATCCCTCGGCCTTTGAGGCCAAGGATGATGCGGCAGAAAGTTGGGGAGCGATTTTCGCAAACGCTATTTTCGGCAGGCAAAGCTGTAAATTCAGCTTTCTGGATCTGCCCCGAATAGACGCAGCGCAACCGGTGATCAACGGTCGAAATGCGACCTATCGCCGCCGATCCGGATGGCGGAGTTTTGAACCCTCATGAATCCTTTTAATTACATCCGGCGGTATCACCGCATCCGAATCCCTGATACCCGATAACGATGTCTTCACGCCCGCGAGAGCAGCGTAAAGAGGAGGACAGGTGACACATACCGACAAGTGGCCCACCAGTTGCGACTCCCTAGCAGGTGAAAGGTCGCCATTTAGATAATCTGAAACCAAACTCCTAGCCTGCCAACAAGTTAGCGGCACACCATTATTGGCCACTTTCCTCACAGCGCTCTGCGACAAGGCACTCACCATCATCATCCGCGCTCGACGAAGCCTCTGCTTAGCTGCAGGCAGCGAAATCCCCAAAAATAAAGCAATCTCGGACAATTTCCACCCTTCAACGTCGTGAAGGACCAGGGCACTGCGATAGGCAAA
>DAHVKW010000028.1 GCA_027320695.1 Actinomycetota bacterium
AAGGATTGGCTCCTGCCCTTTCCGAGGCAGGCATCAGGCTCTTGAACTGGGATGATCTTGCGTTCGAGGACAGGGAGTATCTCGTCGGGGTCTTTAAGAAAACAGTGTTTCCGGTGCTTACCCCTTTGGCGGTAGATCCTTCCCACCCATTTCCGTATATTTCAAACCTTTCACTGAATCTTTTGGTCAGAGTCACCGATCCGGTCTCAGAGATATCGAGGTATGCGCGTATCAAAGTTCCGGCGATTCTGCCTCGGTTTGTCGGGCTCCCTGATGGAGTGAGGTTTGTTCCGCTTGAGCAGCTGATTTCTGCAAATGTTCGACAGCTCTTTCCCGAAATGGAAGTAGGTGCGCAGCACATATTCAGAGTGAGCAGAAATGCCGACCTGACCCTTGAGGAAGAGGAGGCGGATGACCTGCTTGCCTTTGTCGAGATGGAACTCAGGCGTCGCAGGTTTGGCAGGGCGGTGAAACTTGAGTTCCAGGGGGCGCCTGACCCAGACGTGGTGGCTTTGCTGGTCAAGGAGCTGCGGCTGCATCCGGACGACGTTTACATCCTCGATACTCCACTTGATCTGAGCGGCCTCTGGAGCGTGTACAAGATAATGCGCGCGGATCTGCATGATTTGGATTGGGTTCCTGTAACCCCTTTGTCGTTCGGTGACGTCGATTCGGGCTCGATTGACGTATTTACCATGCTCCGTACGAGCGACGTGTTGGTGCACCATCCGTACGAGTCGTTTTCCGCGACTGTTGAAAGATTCATTGAGCAAGCGGCTAATGATCCGGACGTCCTTGCCATTAAGCAAACCCTATATAGGACTTCCGGGGACTCGCGTATAGTGGCGTCACTTATTCGAGCGGCTGAGTCGGGCAAACAGGTGGCAGTTCTGGTCGAGGTCAAGGCCCGCTTCGACGAGCAGGCAAATATCGGCTGGGCGAGGGCGCTTGAAGAAGCCGGGGTTCATGTAGTTTACGGACTGGCAGGTTTGAAGACTCACCTGAAAGCGATCCTTGTCGTTCGCCGCGAAGACGATGGCTCAACTTTGCGCTACTGTCATTTAGGTACAGGCAACTACAACTCCAAGACCGCTAAGTCATATGAGGACATCGGACTCTTGACGTGCAACCCAGAATTCGGTGCGGATCTTTCCGAGGTGTTCAATCTACTGACCGGATTTTCCAAAAGACTGGAATACAAGAAATTGATCTTGGCGCCTGGCCTTCTAAGGGCAAAGATTTTGCAATTCATTTCTGAGCAGATTTCCATGGGCGACGCCGGCCGAATCGTAATCAAAGTCAACGGTCTCATTGATCCCGAAGTGATCGATGCTCTTTATATGGCGTCGAATGCGGGTGTAAAGATTGATTTGCTCGTTCGGAGTATCTGCTGTCTGAGGCCGGGTGTTCCTGGGCTTTCCGAGAACATTCGCGTGAAGTCTATTGTCGGCAGATTCTTGGAGCACTCGAGAATCTTCATATTCGGTGATCTCAATAGCAGCTCAGCCAAAGTCCTTGTCGGATCTGCTGACTTGATGCAAAGGAATCTTGACCGCCGAATCGAGGCACTTTTCCCGATTGAGGACTTGCACCTGCGCAAACGTGTCGTCGAGATCGTGAGCCTCGACCTTGAAGACGACAGCGCATCTTGGGAGCTCTCTGAAAAGGGTGACTGGACCAAGCCATTGGGTCCTGGTCTTATCACCGCACAAGCCCGGTTCCAAGAGCTTGCTTTGGAGAGGGCGACTCCGATAAGAAGGCACGTAAGGCGACTTTGGTTTAAATCGGGCGTTGGTAAATGAGTTTTGAGATTGAGACCAAGCTGTCTGCGCCAGACACCTTGGTACTGCCAACTATTAATTTGACGCCTACAGGGCTTCGAAAAATCGGCCTGCCGGCGAAACAGAACATTACGACCTATTTCGACACGGGGGAATTTGATCTTTACTCGTGCGGCGCAGCGCTGCGGTTTAGGAGAAGGGCTGACGCAGGTTTGGATGAGACTGGAATATGGACTTTGAAGTTTGGGCCGCCCGTCGAGGGCTATACGAGTTCGAGGTCGGAATTCGAAGTTGAGGCGTCCGGCATTCAAGCGCCCAAGGAATTCATGCCAGCTTTAGCAGTCTTTGGCGCGACTGAAGCAATGAATGAACTGGCTTCACTCGCGGCCGTTAGGCGGTCAATTATCTTTGAAGCCGAAGGCGGACTGCCGGTAATAGAGCTTGACGACGATCTTGTTGAGATCGTCGACGGTCCGAACAAAGGATTGCGTTTTAGGGAAATCGAAGTCGAGCATAGGGTTGATGGATATGGAGAGCAGTGCGAGAACATAGTCCAGCTTCTATTATCGGCCGGGGCATCCTATGCCAGAAGTTCTTCCAAGCTTGAACAGGCTTTAGAGAACAGTCAGAATCACGGGCTTTTTTCAAAGTTGCGCGATCGGTATGATTACCAGGCGGTCAGCCAACTCGGCGTACTTGCCCGATTAGTTCTCGAAAATCCCGAGGACGCAGAGGCCCAAATGATGCATCTGGCTAGGGTGCTGGTGACCGGTCTCCAGGAGGAGAGTGTCCGGCGGTTCATTGAAGGATTGGTTTCTCGGATTGCAGAGTGCGGACCGTTGTCCGGTGGCAGGGGTTCAGGTCTAGTCCAGGTGATCGGCGAACAAGTGGTTTCGCTGTCCGAAGCACTCCGCAAAAACGACGACAGCGATGCGAAGAGCCCAGCATTACCAAACCTCGCAGTTGAATTAGTTTCAGAATTCGTTGCTGGAAAGGCGCTATCACATCGCAGAGAAGCAAGTTCGGATTTGGAGGTCTATGCCGGTCTTTTGGCTGATTTAGCAAACCTGCCTAGGGCAGCGTTTCATACGGGGGATGAGATGATCGAGGGCTTTATCGGAAATTGGTCTTAACTGCGACTTATGTGTTTAGCTGTTTTCCATCGGAAATTATGTCGCCAGAGAGGGATGGTTGTTGATGACTAGTTCGGCAAGTCGCTCAGATCGAGGGCCATCATTTTCGAAGATCACAGAAATGGTGAATCCAAGCCAGGCTGAATCGGCAGTTACAATCGCAGCCCTTGACTTGGGATCTAACTCATTTCACCTAGTGGTGGCCCGAGCTATATCTGAAAAAAGCTTTGAAGTCCTGCTCAAAGAGAAGTTGATGATCCGGCTTGGAGACGTCGTCTCAAAGTTCGGCTACATCGATGAGCTCCACGTAAGATCGGTAATTGAGGCAATTCGTTCATTTAGGACCTTGGCTGAATCCTTGGGGGCAAGTGAGCTGGTCGCTCTGGCAACTTCCGCCTTTCGCGATGCGGAGAATTCATCTGAGGTAGTTGATCTCATCGAAGGCGAGACCGGCGTTTCAGTATCAGTTATCTCTGGCTCCAAGGAGGCGGAGCTCATCTTCAAGGCCATCAGCACCTCGGTCTCCTTCCAAGATGAGGTCGTGATGTGTGCCGATCTGGGCGGTGGAAGCCTGGAACTCATAATTGGGACGCAGGGCGAGCTTCTTTGGTCGCATAGCTTTAGTCTCGGAGTCGGCAGGCTTACGGCAAAGTTTCTCCAACGCCCAGATGAGCTCTCGGCTAAGGACATTCAGAAGATGCGCCGGTTCATTCACGAGGCGCTTCTGCCGCATTACGACGTCATAAAGGCTTTTTCACCATCAATCCTGATTGGCTCATCGGGAAGTTTTCTCAATATTGCGCGTATGGCAATTTCCGCACAACGTCCGAATGTCGATCTAAAGATGCTCGAGGATTTGAACCAGGTATCGGTTAAGCGTTCGGCTCTCAAGGCGACTGGCAGGACGATTATAAAGAGCAATACTCAAGAAAGGCTTGCAATTCCCGAGCTAGACCCTAAGAGGGTCGATATTATTCAGGCCGCCGTCTTGGTTCTCGACGAACTTATGCAAATGTTCAGCTTCAAGGCTCTGACTCTTTCGGAATGGGCCCTCAGGGAAGGAATTATTCTCTCCGAGCTAGAAGGCTATGAATCTTTGGCGGGTGGTATTGATTCCATCAGGCATGCCTCTGTGATGGGGGTAACGAAGCGATTTGCATGGAACAGCTTTCACGCCGAGCAAGTGGCAAAACTGGCTCTTTCTCTTTTTGACCAGACGGCTGATCTCCATGGTCTGTCTGAGACGGAGCGGGAATTGCTATTCTATGGCGCACTTCTTCATGACATCGGCGAGCATATCGCAATGGAGGATCATGACAGGCACTCGGCATACCTGATTGAGAATTCGCGGTTGAGAGGCTTTACGCCTCAGGAGAAGTGGGTTTTGGTTTGTCTGGGCAGATTCCATCGCCGCGGTTACCCAAAACCAGATTTTGCTCCTTTCGATCACCTAAGCGCGGAGGGGCAGTCGGTAGTTGTTAAGCTTGCCGGAATCCTTAGATTGGCTGACGCCCTGGACCGTTCTCATGAGGCTGTGGTGGATTCGGTAAGGGTCGAGATCGAAAAGGATCGTATGATCATCTTTTTGAACGCCGACGGTGATTTCGAACTGGAGTCTTTTGGGTTGCGAAGAAAGCGGTCTTTGTTCGAGCAGACCTTTGGGGTCAAGGTGTCGCTCGGTCTCGACTGAGATAGCATCTGCTGGGCGCTTAGCTGCCGTAGAACGATGAGCCAAGGTAGTGAACGGGATCTAGGTCGTTGTTCAATACTTTGAAGGACTGCTCGAGCCGCAGTGTAGCCACGCAACTGACTGCTCGAATATCAAGGTGCGCAAGCCTAAAAATATTTCCGCGTACTCAAACGACCGGGTAGGAAACTGAGCGGAGAATCCGCTTAGGCGATCGCGGTGGCAAGAAATCATGATGCCTGTGCGGAAGTGGCGTTAGTTGTCCTCTGGAAGCTGGAGATCTTTGACTATCATGTTCGGATTCAGCTTCGAAGCCGAGAGACGTTTGCTCTGCTTGGTGTGCTTCCTTTCTGAAGACTGAGGCCCAATCCCTAACGAAAGATAAGCAAGGGCGCCGCCGGGAATTGGGAGCCAGAAATTGATCAGACGGTAAGAGATGACGCCGAGGATCGCTACTCCGCGTGGAGTTCCAAAACCCACGAGGGACGTCGTTAGCGCCGCCTCGACGACACCTAGTCCTGCTGGCGTTACGGGAATAACCGCCAAGATGTTGGCGATTCCGTAGGAAACCAGCAGGCCGTCGATATTGACGAAATGTCCGAATGCGGCCAAGAAGATCCACAACGAGGCCGCATCAAATAACCAGTTTGCAACCGCCCATGTCAAAGCCTTTTTGAGTAATGGGGGGTCTGAGGCAAGGCTGCGCATTCGTTCCGAAATGTGCTGAAGCGTGCTTTCGATCTTCGCTTCGCTTAGGTATGGAAGTTTGGAAAATAAGCCAACTATTAGACGCGTGAAGTGTCGTTCGCCTCGCGTGAATGCGACGATCAGGACGCAAAATAGCAAGATGAGCAAAATTCCAATGAGGGTAACGCTGAGGTATACCGCGTTGAAGCCCCAGATTGGAATTGAGATTATTAGGGCTACCCAGAAGATGAGATTCAGTACAACCGCCGAGCCGATTCCTTGAACTGCAATTGCGAACGCGGCATCTGCGGCTCGGACTCCCTGCGTTACCAGCAGCCGGATCGACAGGCCGGTTCCTCCGGCCGTTCCAGCTGGCGTCACGTGTGAAAGCGCCAGCGAGGACAGGTCGATGCGTAAGGCTGTCCAGGGTTTCAATGACTGCCGAGGTAGCACGGACATAGTTAGATAGGCGTAAGAAATTAAGGCGGCGATCTCCGCGACTAGAGCGAGCCCGATATAGCCGATATTCAGGTGCTGTATAAGTGACAATGCTTTTCTTGCTCCGGCAAGTTGTGGCACGACAAGATATTCGACTATTAGTAGAATTGCCACGACCTTGATGGAGCGTATCGTGTAGCTCCTCAATATCGACGGTTGATGCAATCGGGAATCAGATGTCTGTTGGCCGTCGAAGCTGCTCATTGTCGTTGTCCTGTGAGGAATAACTCCAATACCATCCACGCCCTTCAACCGAAAATAGACCCTAGATCATTTTGTAATTTATGGCTTATGATCTTACACCCTGGTAACTTTGGTACAGGTCCGGGCTATAGCTTGCTATGAATCCAAGCTTAGACGTTTGGAAGAATTAGGAACATGGAACAACTAAGTTGAGCAACGTTGCTGGTGATTCGGAAAACAAGTCGATCAGCCTGAGGCGCATTTTTCAGATTCAGCTAATGGCCGTCGGCATCGCCCTGTCAATATGGCTGCTTTGGTTTCTGCGATCGCTAGTGCTCGATCTTCTTCTTGCCCTGATCGTCGCCATGGTTTTGGATCCAGCGGTCAAGTATTTATATAGATTCCATGTAAAGCGCTCGGTGGGTTCTGTAATTGTATTTATCATGGCCCTGGTCGTATTTAGCGGAATTATATTTCTGATCACGAGGCCCCTATACGCCGCGGGCGTAAAGTTTTCCCATCAGCTGCCGGGGTTGGTCAATCAAGCGCAGACCGGTACAGGGCAATTCGGCCAGTTGATAAAACGGTTTCATATCGATAGCTACGTGGAGGCAAATTCGTCCAAGCTGACCAGCATGTTGTCGCAGGCCAGCGGGCCAGCAGTCGTGGCCGCAAAGACGGTTCTTTCAGGTATTGCACGTGTGGTGACGATATTCCTTCTCTCCTTGTTTATCGAGATCGAGGCGCCGGTGCTCTTTGGCGCAATGTATCAATTAGCCGGTTCCGAGAAAAGGATTGCCCTTATGAGGGTGCGGGAGAGGCTTGTCAAGGCCATCACAGGATATGTTCTCGGTAATTTGCTTACCTCTGTTATTGCCGGGATCATAATTTACATTACGCTTCTGGCGCTTGGGGTTCCCTTCCCGATTGTCCTGGCAGTTTGGGTAGCCATGGTGGATCTGTTGCCTCTGGTTGGCGGCTTGCTTGCCGGAGTTCCTACGGTGCTGTTTGCGCTGCTTCATTCGCTGACAGCCGGGATCGTGGTAGCAATAGTTTTTATCATCTACCAGCAGCTCGAGAACCATATATTGAATCCGGTGATCATGGCAAGAACTGTGCGCTTGAACACACTTTGGATCCTGATAGCGGTTCTTGTCGGCGCTGATCTGCTTGGGCTTATAGGCGCATTAATAGGAATTCCGGCGGCAGCGACGATTCAGGTTATCGGCGGAGAGCTTTGGGACATGCAGCAAAGGAAAAGGGGAGTGGACTTCAGGGAAGGCCAGGTATTTTTCGATGATCCGGACCGGGAAGGTCAGCCTGGAAAGTGATCACAGAGGCGTTCTACGGATAATTCCAAACCGCTCAGCCTTTCATGGAGCAGATCCAGCGCCCCCAGGGCCGAAGAATATGCCCCTACCGCAGATGTACAGTCCGAATCGTGCAGCAGGAGCGTACTCCCGGGGTGAAGTCCCTGGGAGAGATCCTGAAGTACAGAGTCGGGCGTAGCCTGTGCTCTCCAGTCGCGCCCCCAGGATGTCCAAAGCACGGGGGTTAGCAACAAACTTTTAGCGGTCGACAGAGCCTGCATGTTCAGCACGCCATATGGGGGGCGGTAAAACCTTGGCCTGATGCCGGTTATCTCCAGCAGGGTTTCGTAGGCTTTTTGTATGTCGTTGCGAGTTGCATTTGGGGATCTCCAGAGAAGATTCTTGTGCGCATAGCCATGAACGGCGATTTCATGCCCTCGGGAGTTTACCTCCCTTGTGAGGCCGGGACTTTTTTCTGCCATCGATCCGAGCATGAAAAAAGTGGCTTTCCAATTGTATTTGTCGAGTTTGTCAAGAAACGAAGCGGTGGATTTGACATCCGGCCCGTCATCAAACGTTAGGGCAATTGCTTTTGAACTACTCAGGCCTGAGAGTTCCGGAAAGAGCCTCCGTCTTACCGGTCTGATTGCTGTGATTGCTGGAATCGCATGGTATGTGAAACCCGCTCCTGCGATAATGGCTGACGATGCCGTTAGCGCTTTCGCCGATGTTGAAGTCTTGCTGGTGCTTATCTTAAAGCCCATACGGGTGTCACCTGAAGTGCTGAATTGTCCAGAGTGGATTTGAGATCGCTGATCTGAGTGAGCAGCTGTTGGGGAGTTATTGAACTTCCGTCGATTTCATAAATCTGACCAGCTTTGAAAATCTGCTTGGAGGAATTCTCGTGCGGATTGACTTCAATCGGCCGGATGATTGTCTGGTGGTGAATTGTGGCCCAGGCCAAGTCGACGCTGTTCACCACCATTTGCGGCGCATATATGTTGATGTTCTCGTTGGTAGCTTTTTCCAGGAGCAACATTGTGTGCGAAGCTGCATTGTTTGGCGTAATCAGGTGGAGATCCGACGAGCTATCCCAGCCGCCATTGATGATTGCGACACCGCTGTTCGCAAGGTCTGCGACACCCTGGGGAGCCGCTAGTGCGGTTTTCCCAGTCACAATAGCCGCCACGTTGTCACGGGCCAGGGCCTTGTCCAGGACAGGATCATTGAGATTTTTTGGTCCCAACAGAACGGTCAAATAAACGTACTGCTCAGACGCAAATGATACCGGGGTTATATTAAGCCCTTTAGAGGTAGCAATATTTGAGACTAGGTTTACTGAGACGAACAGCATGACGGCGGCCGCAATCGCTCCGGCGAAGCGCCGGGATGCTGGTTTTACGATTGGCGCAATTCTGCTGGGCATCTCACCAAAGAGAAGACGTTCAATGTCGTCCGCGGCATTACCCACGAAAATAGTCTTGGCTTCCCGCGTGATTTCATCTCCGGAGTCTCTAAGTTCTCGTATCGACTGTCTTAGCCCATCCGCCGTCCTGGCCCACTTTGTGACGCCTGCAGCAGTCATCTCGAAAACATTCTGGCGTCCATGTCCGGGGATTGGATTGTAGGATATGACCGGCAGTCCGGCAGCAAATGCCTCCATGCAAGTAAGGCCGCCGGCGTTTTGAACCACTGCGTCGCACGCGTTCATATATGTTGCCATCTCGTCGGTCCACTCCAGGACCATTCCTTTTCCCCTAGTTCGCAGCCGATTCGCGAGATCCTGGTTTCTTCCACAGACTGCTATTGGGAGAAACTCCTCAGCCAGCAGCATGTTGTCGAAGGTATCTTCAAGTTCGCCTACGCCCCAGCTGCCGGCAACAATTAGTACCGCAGTTGCCTCGGAAGGGATTCCGAGCCTTTGCCGTGCCTGCAGCTTGGATTCTTCGGTTGTTGAAAATGTCGACGAAACGAGGGGTCCTGGTGCCGTAGCGAATTCGCCGGTCAGATTGTAGACTGCTTGCGCCGCGCGGGGATGCACGCAGATATGCGAGTCAACGCCTTTGTGCACCCAGAGCGGATGCACCGCAAAATCCGTAAGGAACGTCGATACTGGTATTTCAAGCTTTTTGCGCCGCTTTATGCGGGCCCTGCCCAAAACCACAGAAGCAAATGGATAGGTGGTGACGATAACATCCGCCTGGTAATCGTCGGCCCATTGCCGCAGCCGCCTTTCGAAGAAAAGCGAGAGGATGAATACTAAAGGGGGAGTAAGGGCGCGGGACCATGTCCAGATGCGATAGAGAAGTTCGTAACTCCATGGAGCTTTTGAAAGCTGCAGTTCATAGGTCTTTTTGAGGAATTTTCCAACACTCGGCGAGGCATCCAGGAAATCGACCATTCTTGTTTGATGGCCGCGCTGTTCCAACCTGACGCACAATTCTTTTGCCGCGCCATCGTGACCAGCTCCCATTCGCGCGGATATCACGAGCACTCGCTTTGGCATTCCTTATAACCTATCTGTCGGACCAATGATTTATGCGCTTGCGACAACATCATCCATAATGTTCGCTCTTGCAACAGCTCTGCAGCACAGGAGCGCTCAGAAGGCTGACCATTCAAAGGCGATGCGCCCGTCACTGCTATTTTCCCTGGCGCTTGACCCCATGTGGCTTCTTGGACTAGGCGCCGACATTGTTGGAATCTTTTTCCAGTTTGCTGCGCTCATCAAAGGTTCCGTCCTAGTAGTCCAGGCTATTTTAGCAATTGGCTTAGTATTTTCACTTTTTTTCTCAGCTGTGCTACATAATATACGATTGAAATACTCAGAATTGGTGTTATCTGGCTTGATCGTCTTGGCGCTGATCGGATTTCTGATGTTTGGAACTCCGCCGAGGCTGATTGATCGTTCAGCTCTGAGCAGTTGGATTATTCTCGCGGTAGGAACTGCTTCGGTCACGACTGCTGTGTGGATGTTTGCGCGCAATTCCGGTACGCTTCGACGTACTTCCGCCCTGGCGATTGCCGCTGGCATCCTGCACGGTTTTACGGTATCACTCTCCAAAGTGGTCTCTCAGAATTTTGCAGCTCTTGGAATCTATCATTTGTTGGTAGATCCGCATACCTGGATTCTTTTGGCTATGGGAGCGGCTGATATTTTGGTGATTCAGAGCGCTTTTCAAGCTGGTCCTCTCCGTATTTCTTTGCCGATAATCTCCGTGGTGGAGCCTCTCATCGCTTTTTTGATAAGCGTAACTGTGCTGCACGAGAGCCTTGCCATGTCGCTGTTAGATAAGGCTATAGCAGGCGTATGTCTGGCCTTGATGATGGTTGGGGTTTGGGGTCTTGCCCGGGTTTCGACCGAGGAAAATTTGGTATGAGGAGAAAGACCGAACTTGAGGCCATGGGTTCCGGCGCCGTCGTCTTCATCCACGGGCAGCCGGGAAGTGAAAGCGACTTCAGCGATTTGGTCCCTCGCTTGCCCCCAAAGGTTACAACTGTTACCTACGACCGGCCTGGCTGGGGGAGGAATCCGAACGACGCCACGGACATCGATGGAAATGTCAAATATTTGGTCGAGGAAGTACTTGGCGAGCGCTTTGAGAAGGTGATTCTTGTCGGATATTCTTACGGGTCGGCCGTCGCGCTTAAAGCGGCAGTCGATTATCCGCAGAGGGTAAGCGGATTGATACTGGTAGCCCCCGTTGGTAGCGCGGAATCAATTTCTTCGGTCGATATCCTATTGGCGGTTGCGACAAGGCTTCTGAAAGTTTTTCCAGTCCAAAGGATGCTGTGGCGTAAGAAGGGATCCGACAGGGCGGCCGTCGAAAGCTTTCATTCCGAGCAGATAGGCCTGAGTGTGGATTTGGATAGATTGTCGCGGTTGATACCTACAATTGAGCACCGAGTTGAATTGATTGCTGGGATGGATGATTTACTCAACCCGCTGAGAGGTACCCTTTGGTTGCATGATACTTTGCCAAATTCCAGGCTCACTCTGTTGAAGGATGTAGGTCATTTGTTGACTACCCAAGCGCCGGCGAACATAGCTGCGAAGATTTTTGACATGTGGAGTGACCAAGTCGACCGCCGAGAGTGAGCGAAGCTATTACTAGACAATTCATTTGACGCGAAGTTTAATCTTGTAGCAGAATCTGTCAGATCTTAAGTCGGTTTCTAAACATTCAGTAAACTATTGATGGTAGATTTAATTCAGATCGTACTACGGAGTTTTCACCTACTTGGGTCAGTCGTTTTCCTGGGAATCCAGGGAGGATAACTAAGCAATGGGTGTTAGGTATGACCTTAGGGGCGTGTCAGTGACGTCGCAAGATGTTCTCTAGGCAACGGTTATGGGTGAAGCGGCCGGGGGCTGGTAAAACAGGGTCGATGAGCCGGTGTGTTGGTTATGTGGACCAGTACCGGAGGTTTTGAGACGTGGAATCAGTAACGAAGGTTACGTGGAATGATGAGCAGTGGAGGCCTAGGGCCGAGTGTAAGGAGCTAGATCCCACACTGTTTTTTCCTGTAGGGGTAACAGGAGAAGCTGAGAGACAAATTCTACGAGCTAAGTGCGTGTGCGAAGCGTGTCTAGTCCAAATGCAGTGCCTAGAGTTTGCTCTCAGAACAAATCAGGAGTACGGCATCTGGGGTGGAAAAGACGAGGAAGAGCGCAGAATTATCCGGCGCATGAGACGCCAGCAGCGCAAGCTAGCTCAAGCTTCATAATGTGGGGCCTCGAAGGAGGCTCCACATTAAGTTGGGAAGTTTACGCGGTCGGGGTGGGTGTAAATATTGGCGCTGTTGCCCCGCGTAAACCCTACCAACGTAATCCCAAGGCTCTCAGCAGTCTTTACGGCAAGCGATGATGGAGCCGATACCGCAACGATTATAGGAATTTGCGCCATGGCGGCCTTTTGCACCAGTTCGAAGCCGATACGGCCGGAAAGTGCCAGAATGCTCTCATTTAGTGGGAGTCTTTTTTCCAGAAAATAATGTCCAACGATCTTGTCCAGCGCGTTGTGGCGTCCGATATCTTCGCGAATGACTTCGAGTTTTCCAAATTTATCGAAGATTCCGGCTCCATGAAGGCCTCCGGTTTGCTTGAAAATTGACTGCTTTGAACGAAGCTGAACCGGAAGCGAAAATATGGTATCAATGTCGACTGTCAGCTTTGAGCTGACGACGGCTGCGCGGCTTGCCAGATCTTCGATGGAAGTCGTCCCACACACTCCGCAGGCTGCAGTTGACATGAAGGTGCGCTCTTTATGGGCTCCTAGGTAATGGTAGGTGAGTTCGACGGTCACGACATTAAAGCGCTGATCTTCATCTCGGACATTTGCGCAGTAACAGACGGTCTTGAGGTCTTCATAAGAAGTGATCAGCCCCTCGTTGAATAGCAAACCCACCGCTAGTTCGAAATCGTTTCCCGGGGTGCGCATGGTGACAGTTATTGGCGTGGCATCCTGGTCCACTGCCTGAATTCGTATTTCCATTGGCTCTTCGGTGGCAAGGATGTCTGGCCGTTTAGAGGCATGGCCATCTCGAACGGCGGTTACTTTAGCATCCGTCGTTGGCCGACGCACCGGTGCTGGATCCATCGGTTTGGTATCGGTCATGACTGAGATCTCCTATCGGGAATGCAAATCAGCTCGGCATTAACTAGTTTGCGCAATTCATCCGGCGTGTCGATATCAAGAAATTCCTGGTTGTCTTGGCTCTCCCAGGCGTCCATTGAGAGACGCTGGGTCCCGGAAACGTCGAGGGCTTTACTGACTTTCATTAAGCCGTTTTTGGTGAGAAAGATACTTCGATCCAAGCTTTCAGGAGACCAACGCGCTGCTAGATACTGCTCGCGTCCATTAACCACCGGAACTAGGCTACTCCGGCCGGGCCAGTTCGCGACGATTCTTAGTGTCGACGCAGTAATCAGCGGGACGTCGCCCGCCAGCACCAAAGCACATTGACCGAATTCAAGTATTTTCTGATCCCTCAGGTACATGACCGATTGGGCGATGGCAGCCAGGGGCCCCTGGCCCGAGGAATCATGGATGACGGGAAGCCCAGTTAGCCCAAGCCCGACCTCGAAACAGGTATCGCATGCTAATGACAGCGCGTGGGCCGAGAGTTCCGCCACGGTTTGGCCTTCGATTGTGTGCACTAATTTGTCGCTTCCGAAGCGCTTTGACTTTCCGCCGGTAAGAAGCATGCCGATGCAGTTGCCTCCGGCGGCGCGGTTTTGAAATTGGTACCTGGGAAGGTTATTCATGGACATCCCTCTTGTTATCCACAGATTTTAGTTTGGGTACTCATCACCGCACTCATGGCTAAAAGTGTATTTTGGCATACGCGGCTTCTTATCGCGGCAGGAAAACAGTTGCCGGAGAAGGATTACGCTTCAAGAATGCTAGATGCTACGACGTCAATTTTTGATATTGCCTCAAAATATTCAGTGCTAGGGTTCGACCCGTCAACTATGCCTACGCCGGCGCGCAGTATTGCCCGGTAGTCTTCGAGTTCAATCGAGCGGATGTTTAAGATCCATGACCCGTCGCCGCCCATCTTCTGATAACCGACCAAGCCTCCGTATAACCCTCTGCTGGGAGCTTCGGTAGAAAGAATGTAAGTCATGGCGTCGTGGTAGGGCTCTCCATTGACTGCGGCCGTAGGAGCGAGATGTGCTGCTATCTCAATACTGGTTAGGGACGATATTAAAGTAAGCTGTCCCGAAATTCTGCTGCCAAGATGGACAATCTCGCCGTAGCTGGCAATTGTCGGCTTTGATTGATGGTGCGCCGATATGCTCAACTCGACGAGTCTTTCAATGATTTGTCTAACAACGATATTGTGTTCGCGGTTGTCTTTGTCGGAAAGCAGGAGACTGTCCATGGTGGCTGACTGGGCCGTACCGGCAAGGGGATGGCTTATGAGGGAAGATCCTTTGAGGTTGACCACCAGTTCGGGAGACGCCCCGAGGTAGTTGCCGAGACTGAAAAGATAGGTGGAGGGTCTGTCTGCGACGAGCTTGTCGAAGAGGAATTTAGGGTCGGGCCGCTCGGGATAGCTAATGAGTGCAGACTGTGACAGTACGACTTTGCTTAGGTTTGTGTTTTTTATTGCCGCTAAAGCATGGTTCACGCGGTTTTCGAACTCCGCCTTTGTCTCGGCGTAGGTGACAACGCCGCGGAGTTGCGTAACATTTGGAATTGAGCCGCGGGCAGCTCCATGGACAAGCTTACGAAGAATTTCCAATGCCTGGGTGTCGTCATCCTGGGGCATTGATATGGACACCCCACCTTTTTGTGCGAAGACTACTGCGACTTCTGGAACTGTGACGTGGAATGGCACCTGCGGATCGAAGGGAATCGCGGCAGTCAGAAGATGCTCACCCGACAAGTCTTTCACAAGAGTGGGGTCGTAATGGTCTGCCTGAAGTGGGTCAAGTGTGACCAGCCCATTACTTATGAGGTACTGTTTGTGCTGCCCTACCGAAACTACGGTCTCGCCGAACCCCGTGATATAAGCACATATGTGTTTAGACGAGGCGTATTTGAAGAACGTGAGAGCTCCAATTTCAAAGAGGTCGGCTTCAAGCGAAGCTAGTGTTGCGGAGTGCATTCTTCTATTCCTTCGTGGCTGTGAATAGCTGAGCTGCTCCACTCGTGAGCAACTTGTGGGTAACATTGTGAAATCCGGCCTTCGATAGAAGCTCAGTGATTGTGTCTGCCGGGGGAAGATAACTCACTGACGCCGGAAGATAGCGATAGGCCTTTTTGTCGCTTAGCAGGCCTCCTACGAATGGAACTATCTTATTGAAATAGATTCCATGCCCCGCTCTCATCACTAGCGATTTGGGGCGCGCTACCTCCAGGAGGGCAATTCCTCCTCCCGGACGCAGCACTCGTGCGAGTTCTCGGAACACGGGCGGCAGCTCGGTGAAATTTCGCAATGCAAATCCGCAGGTAATTCCATCGAAGGAATCGTTGCTGAAGCAGAGATTCATGGCATCCGAGACCACTAAGTCGGTAGATAGCTGCGAGTGAGAAATCATTCCGTAGGAGAAATCGGTGCCGACACAGCGGTATCCTTGACTCCTGGCTAACTTTACAAAATCTCCCGTCCCGCAGGCTAGGTCGAGTAGGGAGGCTTGCGCTGGCAGCTGAAGGCTGTTCAGGGTCTGCCTTCGCCAAATCTGGTCCAGGTGGAAAGTTATGATTCTGTTGAGCTTGTCGTAGGTTGGGGAGATGGTGTCAAACATCTCTTTGACGAAGGCCGCCTTTTCTGTGCCTACTGGCAAGTTTGGGTCGGGCACTATTCGCTCGGCTTTGCTGGTTCGATAACCGGCTGGCTTTTAATTGCGTTTCGTACCGCCTCTTTTTCATGTTGGGCTCCAACCTGCTCGAGGTGGCGCTGCGCAAGTGCCAAAAGGGTCCGCTCGAAGTGGCCCGCAACCAGGGCTACCGCCGCGGGAAGCAAGCGGTTAAATGCCTCGATGAGCTTTTGGCCTGACTCCGGGGAGTCATTTTCCTGAGTTATTGGATTGCGAACGTACTCATCGAAGAGTTCGATGGCCAAAAGGGCGTTCTTCCTAGTGGCCAAGTGATGCCGCTTGGCGAGTTCCAGGAGTTCGGAGAGGGGGATCCCCGATTCCAGCAGAGCCAGCCCAGCACGGGCCATTTCAATATCGCTTGCTGGAAAGACCTCCAGGTCATTGACTTTTACTGGCGGTATCAGGCCCTCATTAACCAGCGATTGGAGCAGGGGCTTAGGAATTGAGGTCTTGATGGCCAATTCGTCTAAGGTCAGGTATTGTGAGGAATGTGCACCTTGGAGAGGCTTTGTCAGGGCATCGAATAGAGCGCGATCGGCAGCCTCGGCATCTTTGCTGAAGATCCGGCGAATAGTATTCAAGCTAAGTCCGGAACGCTGCAATTCCCGAATTTCGTTGAGACGACTCAGATGCGATTGCTCGTAAAGCGCCTGCCGTCCCGTTCGCGATGGCGGATCCAATAAACCCCGTGTCTGATAAAAACGAATTGTATCAATAGAGAGTTTCGCGATTGAGGCCAAATCTTCTATCTTGAATGGTCCTTGGGGATCACCGTTGGCTTCGTGCTCTAGTTTGAACTGGCTCATTTACACCTCGAAGTAGTCACACTCCATTATATGAGCAGTTGCTCGAATAGTGTGAGTCGGCACTCATAAGAATGCCAACGCCTTCTTATCATGATGTGACTGCGGCAAAATGGACCGCCAAAGTTAGCTGAAAGCCAGCGGATTCAGATCACTTGACGACGATGCCGTCGAGACCAGATACTTCGGGGTATTGGGGATTCATGAGCTCTAGCCGGTCTAGTAGCAGTTTCAATATGGAGTAATCTCTAGACCAGCGGTGATTTGCTGGAATGACGAACCACGGCGATTCATCGGTGCTAGTTGCGCTTATCGCTTCAGAATACGCATCCTGGTATTCGGACCACAGCTCCCTTGTCTTGAGATCCGTGTCTGAGAATTTCCACTGCTTGGCCGGGTCGGTTATGCGTTCTTCGAAACGTTCCCGTTGTTCGTCGGAGGAAATGTGAAGAAACACCTTGATCACGTCAATGTGATTCCGATCGAGGTAGTCCTCCCAATTGCGTATTTCTTCAAAGCGTTGTTGGCGCTCCTTGTCGTCAATTAGTTTCAAGACATAGGCTGCCACCACATCTTCGTAGTGGCTTCTGTTGAATATTCCTATTTCGCCTTTTGCAGGAAGCGCCTGATTTATTCTCCAGAGGAAATCATGTGACGCTTCAATTGTATTTGGTTGCCGAAACCCCGTGACTCTGACGCCCTGGGGATTTACTCCTTTGAAGACCCGTCTAATCGTGCCGTCCTTACCCCCTGAATCAAGAGCCTGGAGAATCAGCAGTATCGATCTTGAATGCTCGGCCCAGAGTCTCGCCTGTGCTTCAGAAAGCTCTTCGTGCATTTTTTCGAAGGTTTCGGTTAAGCCATCCTTATCCTTCTTTTTGAGACCCGGCGTCGACCCCGGGTCGATGCTGTCAAGATGGAAAGGTTCCCCGAGGCGTACGCGGAGGTGCTTTTCAGAGTGGGAAAGGGCCATATTACAGGTAGTACCTATATAGGAGTTGAGCCGCAAGCGATGGCTTGGGAGCATTCTCGACTTCGATAGTCACTTCAACAGTCAATTGGATTCCTCCTTGAAATTCCTCGAGCGCGGCAATCGTAGCACCAAGGCGGACATTCGAATTTGATGGAACTGGCGCAGGGAATCGAATCCTGTTTGCCCCGTAGTTGACGGCGATCCCCGCATGGTTAATTGAAAGTACATCGGGAATAAGCTTTGGTATCAAAGAAAGCACCAGGTAGCCATGAGCGATAGTGGTGCCATACGGGCCGAATCGCGCTGCTTCAGTGTCAACGTGGATCCACTGGTGATCTCCGGTGACTTCGGCAAACTGGTTGATTTGCTCTTGGGTGACTTTATGCCAGCTCGAGTAACCAAGGTGCTTGCCCAGGTATTCTTTGATCTCGTCAATGCCGTTGATTACCACCATCAGCGCTGCTCCTGTCTCAGCCATGGCTCGCCTTTGCGCAGCCGGTTATAAGAGCTAGTCTGCAAAAGTCAAATCTAGTGAAACCAGATTTTCTGGTGCTCTCGCGACTGAGGGTGAAGCAAAAGGGCAACCAGCGCAATCTCGAAAATCAGTGTTAGAGGGCTAGCGAAAATGAGCGAGAAAATACTGATTCCGAAAGAGACCGCATTGATCACAAGAATCAATAGCGGAAAAACCGCTCCGACGACGGCCGTGATGTATCCCCATCTTTTCGAATTAGATATGCCGTAGGCACCGACAAGTTCCGCAGCCGCAGGGAGCACAACTAGCGGCGCAAAGGAAGAGAACAATAGAGTCACAATTCCATTCATGTACAGCAGCAGAGTTGCGATTTGGAGAGTCTGTGGAAGAGATCTATCA
>DAHVKW010000029.1 GCA_027320695.1 Actinomycetota bacterium
AAGTCCCACCTAGGATGTCATCCGCGGTCAAGTGCTTGGAGCGGGCCCTGTCAGCCAAATCCCTGATATCACGCGCGAGTCCCCTGAGTCTCTTGGTATCCGCACCGTGAATTACCGGGGCGATCAGTCCTTCTTGATCAAGGTCAACGGCGATAGAAAGGTTCAGATCTCCGTGGACGATAAGGGAATCCTCGCCAACGGATGCGTTCAGGTGAGGGAACGTCCTCATCGCTTCTACGGTCGCCCTTGCAATGAAAGGCAGGTAGGTGAGCGAAAAGCCCTCCTCGCCGCGGAACTGTTCCTTTACGGCCTTCCTTACCTTCTCAACAGCCTCGAAATCGACTTCGATCGAAACCAGCGCGTGCGGTGAGGTCGCCTTCGATCTGACCATATGCTCTGCAGTTCGTCTCCGGATGTTCGTGAAGGGAATCGCCTCATCCCTTGGGCCAACAAGGCTCGACCCAGCTGAAACAGTCCGAGTCGCAGGAGCCTGTGATCTTGGTGCCGGCGATACGCTTGCCGGTGCAACCGCTTCCTCCCGCGCCTCACCATTCTGAGCAGGTGCTGGCGAAATCTTTGCTGCAGCCCGGTCCGCCCCAGAGGCCCTCCTATCCAAATAAGTCAAAACGTCTGACCTGGTTATTCTTCCTCCCGCACCGGTACCAGTGATATCGGAAGGATTGATTCCGTTGTCGTGGATCAGCTTCCGGACCACTGGCGACAAAAGAAGCGATCCGTTGCTCTCCGTCGGTACCGCATCACGTTGCGGTACCGACGCCGAAGCCGGTTCTGCGGCTGGCACTTCAGCCGGCGCGGCCTGTGGCGCTTGCGCGGCTTGTGGTGCTGGCGCGGCCTGTGGTGCTGGCGCTGGTTGCGCGGCGTACGCTGGGGCCGGAGCCGCTTGAGGAGCCGCTTGCGGAGCTGGCGCTGGGACCGGAGCCGGCTCAGGAGCTGCCGCTTCAGCCGGTACGGCTCGTGGTGCTGGCGCTGGCGCCTCACCGCTGGCAGAAACAATCGCCAATACCGTGCCAACATCAACCGTCTCGCCCTCTTCGACGAGAATTTGAGTCAAGACACCGGACGCTGACGATGGTACTTCCGAATCAACCTTGTCGGTCGAAACTTCAAAAATTATTTCATCCTGAGCAACTGAGTCGCCAACCTTCTTGAGCCACTTGGTAACTGTTCCTTCTGTAACAGTCTCCCCTAGTTGCGGCATAGTAATATCAGCCAACGTGAAGTCCCCTTCCTGTCAATGCTAAAACGGTCTCACCAAAAGCCTCGGAAAGAGTCGGGTGAGGTTGAATGAATTGGGAAATCTCATCTGGGGTAGCCTCCCAGTTAACTGCAAGATACCCTTGACCAAGTTGTTCAGTTACCCAAGGACCTACGAGATGAACACCGAGAATGCGACCAGCGGAACCGTCCGGCAGCTTTTCTGCCACCACCTTAACCAGTCCGTCAGTCTCCCCGATAATGCGGGCTCGGGAGTTGCCGCCAAGCGGATCCTTTTTGACCACAATATCTAATCCGGCTGCTCTAGCAGCCTCTTCGGTAAGTCCCGCGAAGGCAACCTCGGGATGGCAATAGACGCACCACGGCACCTTCGAGTATTCAATTGGAGCCACCGGCTCACCCAGAATATGCTTGATCGCCACCATCGCTTCAGCGAAACCAACATGTGCAAGCTGAGCGGTCGACACAAGATCTCCTACCGCATACACTCCCTGCTCAGTTGTTCTCATGTAAGGATCAGCGATCACGTATCCCCGTTGATCAATTTGCACGGATGTGCCTTCTCCGAGAAGCCCTGCTGAATTTGGGCTCCGACCCACAGAAACAATGACAGCTTCCACGGAGATTGACTGCTGGTCGCCAAAATAAACCGTCGTCCCGCTTGAGTCTGGTTTGGGAGTGTGCCCGGAAACTGCAACTCCCGCATGAACATTTATACCTCTTCTTCGAAATGATTTAAGAACCTCATCCGCCAGGTCCTTGTCCACTCCGGTCAATATTTGGGGCAAAGCCTCAAGCACCGTTACCTTGGCGCCAAGATCAGCCATCATTGAAGCGAACTCACAGCCAATTGCTCCGCCACCGATCACCGCGACGCTTGAAGGCAAATAATCCAGCGACAGAACTTCGTCGGAGGTCATTACGATCTTGCCATCGATTTCAAATCCCGGGATGGACCTTGGAACAGAACCAGAAGCAAGAATTACGTTTTGTCCCTCCAAGATACGGCCATCGGAAACCTCAACTCTTCCATTCCCGATGTATTTTCCGACGCCTTCGATGGTCTCGATCTTCCGGCTCTTCATCAGGCCGGACAGACCTTTCCATAGCTGGTCTACAACCTTTTGCTTTCTGGCTTGGGAAACCGAAAAATCAATCTTAGGCTCGGGCGCGGATATTCCAAATTCCGAAGCTGCAGACACGCTCCTGTATACCGCGGCGGTTTCCAGAAATTCCTTGGCCGGCACACACCCTCGATGCAAACAAGTGCCTCCGACCTTTTCCTTTTCGACCACCGCGACCGACAATCCTGCTGAGGCCCCGTATAAAGCAGCTGCATAACCGCCGGGGCCACCGCCAATTACAAGGACGTCATATACATCAGACATCGGACTCACCTCCAAAAACGTTTGACGCTGGATCAAAGTCCACCAGTTCAAATACCCAATAGTTAGCATGTACAATCGCGCTTTTAATAACAGGTCTACCTTAATCGTGATTAAAAAATTCTGGGCAACCTTGCGATCTAATTGCTGATATTGCTTTCACGGAATTGTCATTAAGATTTTGAATCGCCCATGAGATGGACCAAATCGAGCGTGACTTTGCAATCGATATTTGATCTATGGCCAGCAGACGGAAGCTTCTGATATTGATAATTTCCAAACCTGGGATTCCAAATGCCAATAAACGCGGAGTACTTGACCATTACACAGTCCCACTCGCTCTTTAGCTTAGGCAAGCCATTTCTGATTGCCTCGTAGAACAGCATGCCCCGGTCGAAGGAGCTGTTGTAAGCGAGGATAAGTTTGTCCTGAGTCACCTCTTGCAGTCGCAGCCATGAATCAGAGATCGAAGGCGCATCTACAACCAAATCGTCGGAGATCCCATGGATTCTGGCCACTTCCTGGGGAATTGGTACACCGGGATTGATAAGACTGTCAAATACTATGTCTCCGCTGCCGTTGATAACGCTTATCTCCACGACTCGGGAAGATTTTGGTTGCAGGCCGGTGGTCTCAGTGTCGATAATGCACCAGTCACCCGGTTTCTCTAAGAGCTGCCGACTCCATTCGATCGATTTTAAGCGATCCAACTGCCTTTGATCACCGTTTGGCTCAGGTACCATAACTCTGACGATAACACGAAGTTGCGACACTCGCCGCGAAGAATTGCAGTCGGTCCTAAGGAACGCCTTCAACCGTTCACAGCGTTATGGTGCCAGACCTCTGATCCCCACTGCGCCAGCAGAAAAAACCGATCATCTCGAACCAGGCTTTCTCTCCACTCGACCGCCGTCTTGCCCGAATATGCGGCTCTCTCAAGTGAGAGGACCGGAAGATTTTCACAGAGCTCCAGAAGTATGCGGTCCGATTCAGCTGGTATCGTCGCCCTTATCCGCTCCCAACCGCCCGTTATGACAACGTCACAATGTTTTTCAAGTACCTCATATATCGAGCCCGAGGATAGGTCCACCCCTGAAAAGCGAACACCTACATCCTTGGGAAACCACGACCTATTGATTGCGACGACCTCATTGCCAGCCTTGCGGACCCGCTCCACGAAAAATACCTCGTCCCCGCGGCCTGCTCCAATGCCAGCAATGTCTCGATCCAAGCGCACGACCGCCTGGGCCAACACCACCGATGACTCGACTAGACCGCTCTTGGCGATCTCCTTCGCAACGCTATAGCTCGAAGCGAACAAGTGGTCTTGCCACGGCGAAACGAAGGTCCCTTTTCCCTGCACTGAATAGAGTCTTCCCTGAGCGGTGAGCTGTCTGATGGCTTCGCGGACTGTGAATCTGGAAATCTTGTGCCTTTGCATCAGTTCATGTTCGGATGGAAACCCGTCACGATACGCGCCAGCATCTAGCGAGCGGGTTATCACCTGGACCAACTGCGACCACAGCGGCTCGGAGCTAGACGAATCTAGTTCAATCGAGACCTCCCGAGCACGGTCGCTGCTGGAAATCCCCCCCATCTATCAGCCCCCAGCCTTGCCCAGCAGAAATGAGGTGACGAGCACCAGAAACACGAAAACGGTAACGGGGACGAAATACCGATCCCGCTGTAAAGCGAATATTACGGCGGACACAAGAACTCTCAGTATTGGAGTCGCCAGCAAAATGATCAGTCCAAAGACGATAATTGCCTCGCCCTGGAAATGCGACAGTCCGCTGAAAACAGCCGGGAGGCTATGCGGGTAGTTGGAACTCCTGGTCAGCAACGCCTTGTTTATCGCGTTGCTATGGAGATAGGTACCCGGCTTTCCGACAAAAGATACTACGACTCCGACAACTACAACAGTAAGGGAGAGAAGCACCCCTATCCTAAGTACAGCCGATATCACCGACTCTGCCCGGTGGATCCTCTCCAGTTGCTTTCTTAACGCCTCGGAACTGGCATCATCTCCCATAACCTGGGATGCGTCCACCAACTCTTTTCGGGCCATTTAGGCGACCCCCTTGTAAAGCATTTCAATCGAAATGACCAGTAGAACAACTACGAACAGGCTGCGAATAAAGCCGTTCTTAAGCCGGGGAAGAACCCGCGAACCGCCAACCGCGCCGACCAATACGCCAGCAGCTACAGGCGCTGCCACAAAGGGATCAATCTCACCCCGGGCGAAATACACGCCGGCGGAAGCCGCTGCAGTAACGCCAATCATGAAGTTCGACGTTGCAGTGGACACCTTCATCGGAAGACGCATCGCCAGGTCCATCGCCGGAACCTTTAGCGCGCCAGATCCAATTCCCAACAGGCCCGACACCATTCCAGCAATATACATGAGGAAAAGGCCAAATTTCGTGTGGGTAACTTTATAGCGAATCTCCCGCCCCTCCGCCTCGTCAAAATATGCGTCGTGCAGCTGAAGCCTGTCGGCCAATGCGTCTTTTGGAACCGGCCGCTCGATGTCTCTAAAGTGTCCCCTGAACATCTGGACCGCTGAATAGGCGAGTATCACCCCAAAGACCACGTAAAGGACTTTCTGGGACACCAGACCGGCAACGTAAGCACCGGTAATGGCGCCTGTCGTCGTAGCCACTTCCAGAAACATTCCCACGCGCATATTGGTGAGGTGCTCTTTGACATAAGCCGCGGCAGCACCGGAAGAAGTTGCAATTACCGAAATGATCGATGCACCGATGGCCAAACGAATGTCGACATGAAATATAAGTGTCAAAACTGGGACGACGATGATCCCTCCGCCGATTCCAAGCAGCGACCCGGCCAGACCAGCGACGACACAGATAAAAAACAGCTCAACTACAAAGGATCCCATATTCACAATGCCAGTCTATCACTTGTCCGTACAAGTTTGCATTTCTTTTAAATTAACTTCTGACTGATCCTCGACATTGCAGATATTGATAACCGACAAACGGAGTCGCTATATACCGAAAGTCAACCGCTCCGGCCCCGTCGCTGGAACCCTGACCAGCCATGGAAGGTTGGCCATGTAGGACCACGATTTGCGATGAATTTGACTAGGACCTATGGCATGCAGCGCGCTCACATGAACCGGCGACGGATAGCCTTTATTGCTTTCGAACGCATACCAGGGATAGTTCTCGGACTCCTGTTTCATCAACTCGTCCCTGGCAACCTTGGCGATGATGGAGGCTGATGCGATGGCAAAACTCTTCGAATCACCTTTAGCGAAGGTTTTAACATTGAGGTGCCTGGAAAAATTGACGGTGCCGTCTAAAAGAATTAGCGAGGAATCTATGAGGCCGCCAAGCGGCACCAGAGCCCTGTCGAGTCCTAGCACCAATCCCCCAGACATTCCGATCTCGTCGATCTCGCATGCATCGACAAATCCCAGTCCGTAACCCGTTGCCAAGTCTTTGATTGGCTTATCAAGAGCGCCTCGCTGCCTAGGAGATAGCAGCTTGGAATCGTTCACCTCGAGATAATCCATACGTTTTTTCGACTCTGGCGAGCCATTCGACGACGCGACTTGATCGGACATGAATTCGACAAGAAAGCGAGCATCGTAGAGTACCGCTCCAACGCACAACGGACCGGCCCAAGATCCCCGGCCCACCTCGTCTACTCCTATTAGATAGCGAAAGCCGCCGAGATCGAGCTTGCGTTCCACGTGGAGTTGTGCCGCGAGAGACGGGCGGAGCAAACTCATTGCTTCGAAACTTAAGGCGCGTGCGACGTGCAGTCAGGCCGAGATAGAAGGGGACCTTCAATCATTTGGATTAACTACCCAAAGCTGCACCGAGCCTAGATCTTTTAGATACCGCGGCCTAAGTGGAACGAGGTGGTAATTGGTGTTACCCGAAAGAGCCTGGTGGATTCCGTCCGACACGAGAATAGATCCCGGATTCGCGATGCTCACTATCCGCGATGCCAGATTAACCACAGGTCCGTAATAGTCACCCTCGCGGGCCAAAATCGATCCGTATGCAACTCCGGCTCTTACTTCAGACAGCAGCTTTTCCTTGGCATACTCCTCTTTGAGTTCCAATCCGATCTCGACGGCAGCTTCAGGGTCATCGACTACATACATGACCTCGTCGCCAATCATCTTCACGACGCGTCCGCCGCGCCTGCTCACCGCATCGGCGGAAAGCTCCTCAAACCTGGATACCACGGCGCCAAGCTCCTGGGTAGTGAGCTGCTGAGATAAAATAGTAAATCCAACCAGGTCTACAAATCCAATCGCAAGTATTCTTTCCGATACGTCGCGGACTCCCTTGTCAAGAGCGACCATTGCCCGATGGCCGGCGGCATGCAAGTGACGAATCCAGGCATAAACCAATAGCTGTGGCACCGCGGGAAGGATCGACGCAGAGTACTGCGTAAAACGGTCGGCTAAATCGACTGTAGTGAAGTCTTTCGAGCCAAGCCCGATTCCCTTGAGACTGTTGGAGGCTACGATCTCGGCTGCAGCGATGCGAGCCATGGATGATCCGATGACGCGGGACAACTGTATGGCAACGTCGAACTCCGTGGTGCTCGTAAACATCAGGCTAGAAAGAGATGTGATCGCCTCGACGTCAATCGAACTGAAGATGCGTTCATCTTCGGCAACATCTGCGAAACCTAGTGCGCGCCAAAGCCTCCTGATTGACGCCAGGTCGACTCCGGTTTCAGCAGAAAGTTCGCCGATGGTTAGCCGTTTCCGAGGCGGACCCAGCATCTGGTCAACTGCCAAAAGGTGAAGCGTGTCATTCTTGAGACTCGCAGTGATCTCCTCATCCGAGATGTCGCGTTCCCGCAACATCTCGAGGAGTCGGATCGGCAAAGACGTAGGCAGAACTTGATTGCCCTCCTCTTGATCCAATTCCACCCTCCACTCAATTGGTCAAATGCTGAAATATTCTTTCATGCCTACACTAAAGATAATGAGCATAAACCAAATTGACCTTCAAACATTTTCAGGTAAACACCTAATATTGATTCCGATCNGGTCATTTTCCGATAGTAAGTCCCGGCTTTCGAAGATCCTCGATTCTGCTTCCCGCACGGCATTCATGATAGAGTGCGCAACCAGAGTTATCGCAGCCGCAGGAACCGTGCCGATTGCTATTGTGACCTCTGATCCAGAGGTACGAGAATTTGCGGCTGGCAAAGAGGTCCCTGTGGTTCAAGACCCTGGGAAAGGTCTTAATGCGGCAGTGCAACACGCGTTCGACCTTTTGCGTCAGGCTCGAATAGCCCACGTGACCATAGCGCATGGAGATTTACCCCTCGCCAAGGACTTGACGACCCTCTATAAAGAGGGAGAGTTCACAATTGTTCCCGACAGAAAATACGACGGCACAAATGTAATGTCTCTGCCGACCAAAGATTACTTTCAATTCTCATACGGGCCGATGTCGTTTGGCAGACACCTCGAAGAAGCTACACGAATAAAACTCGACATCAACATCGACGACAACCCTGAGCTGTCCATTGATATCGATACCCCGGAAGACTACGAAGAACTGACCGCTGGAGGTGAGTTCAGCATTCATATACCCGACACGTCGAGTGACCAAAACCATTCAAGATAGCATTGATGTTTTAATAGGTAGCCCCAAACCGCGCTGCTGACCAGAATGCCGGGATTTACAGACGGCTGACCGGGATTGGAAGCGAAACAATACAGGAGATAACCATCGATGTCCACGTATTTGACGAGCAATATCGCAAATCCAACGCATGATCTCGAAGTCCCAGAAAGTGCTCTGGCAATTGGAGCGCATCCAGACGACATCGAATTCGGGTGTGGTGGAACTCTAGCTAAATGGGCTGCTAAAGGATGCGCAATATTTCACCTGGTTTGCACTGACGGTTCAAAAGGAACCTGGGACTCCAACGTCGACGGCGATGCTCTTGCTATCCGTCGCCAGCAAGAGCAGACCGAAGCGGCTCGAATCCTGGGCGGAACCGTGCCTGTCACTTTCCTAGGTTGGACTGACGGCGAACTACAGTCAGGGATGCCCCAACGTGCCCAAATCGTTCAGGCTATTAGACGGCTGAAGCCGGAAATAGTGTTGGCCCACGATCCGTGGAAGAGGTACCGATTGCATCCTGACCACAGGCATGCTGGGTTCCTGGCCACCGATGGCATCGTAGCGGCAAGGGATCCCTTGTTCTTCCCGGAATTGGGAACCCGCCACCGCCCGTCAAAACTGCTTTTATGGGAGGCGGATGAGCCAGATCATACCGAGAACATCGGCGAACAGATCTTCAAGGTCAAACTTCAGGCCCTGAAAGCCCACGCAAGCCAGTATGAATCCACCATGGGCATCAATGAGCTGGACGACGAAACGCAAATGGCTGCATTTGAAGAAAAGCTTCGCTCTCGAATGTCCGAAAACTCCTTGAACCCAAGCGGGCAACTTGCAGAAATCTTCAAGCTGGTCGCCAAGCTCTAGTTCCAAAAGCACGCGTTTCCTTCCTTGAAGAGATAGGGCGGTGGAGCTCGCTTGACTGTCGGGTTGCCGTTTTCGCTGAACCGCACTTGCACCTTGGAGCTGCCTTGCAGTGAAAGACACTGGGAACCTAATGGGATCCAATCAATTCATTTAGCCAACACGCCTTGGCAAACGCCTATATCTCAACCCACCGCGGAGATATCCATAACTGGGTCCATCGAACAAACTCTGCCGGTGCAATATCAATGGCACACCACCATGGATTGCGCTATAACCGGTTGAAAGGGCCGCAATCCGTATCGAATTTCGCCAGCTGCGAATCGTAGCGGCACCTGTCTAATCCACGCGAAAGATGGAAATCATCTCGGTCCAAAGACAGTTTTAGGCGGTTGATCCTATTTGCGTGAATCTCTATGGCGCGTGAACCAGAGTCAAAATGAGCAAATTCTCCTAAGCGAAGACTTGCTTGGCCGTGCTCACCAAATGCCCTTTTTGCGTCACTGCCACTCATCACCAGGAGGGGCGACAACATTGTTTTCAGATTCATCTTGTCGAAACCCACGGTCGCTTCCTGACCCTGCGAGTTGAATCTTACGACGCGATTCACGAGGTCGATCCTGCCCTGGCGGCACTCGCCCAAGGTGCTTCCTCTTGGCACGTAGTGAATCCATACAGGCTCTGCGTCATAATAACCGCTCTCTCCGGCCTCAATACCGAGATGCCTGACGAGTTCGGCCCTTACGAGATCCCTGTCCATTCGGGTGGGAAATACAAGATGCGACCGTATTAATCCTGGCAAGTGTTCGCTGGCTACGTCATGGGCGAGAGCGTTGATCACACCAGCCAGATCCGCGGTCGGAGAGTTCGATACTCCCATATTTAATTTACGCCCGACGACTATTTCTCGCAGAGCCTGAACGGACTCCCACATGTTGGAAGCCGTGGTTGCTGGGAGATGCCTCGTGAAATCGCATCTTTCAAAGGCGTCGCGGCTCAGAGCAACGACAAGATTCCGATGTCTGAATTCAAAAGCCTGCTTGAGCATGGCGCCTTCGTCGATTCGCCCAAAAAACACAAGCTCTACTGGGTCAACAAACGCCTCCTGAGGCGTCAAATCAGGTGCGATATCCCGATACGCCCGTTTGCCGCCTGCAAATACGCCGACGATCCTTCCCAAAGAAAATGCTTCCATTCGACGATAGATGTTGTCGTCAAAGGTAACCAGCTTTACCCAGCCCTGGCCACGAACTGAACTGTCAAGCCTACCTGCGAAACTTTGTCGCTCGCGGTCCAATAGCACCCGATCGCTGTCATGAGCGTTCGGAAGGATCCTGGTTCGGGCCGGCTTTCGCGGAATCAGGCTGTTTAGCTCATCAAGCGAATTTCCCGCTTCGAAGAGCTCTTTCCTCCATCGCTCCTTTAGCAATGTATCGGGCAGACTCAGTTTGGCGGTTCGGCTCATCAGCGAAGCTGTTCTTGACGCGCTTGGCGCGGATGATCCCCAGCTGTCGATCAATTCCCTTACCTGCATCGCGCGCTTCGAAAAGAGCTCGCCGATTTCAGCTGGAAATCCAGGAATTTGAGTCGGGCCATCATTTTGCGAGACTTCTCTCGAAATCAGCACCACCCCAAGACGGGAATAAACCTCTTTGGCCAAATTCTGCCTAAATATTATGGACCATTCGCTGGCGCGGGAAAACAGCTCAGTGGAATTCACGGCTCTGAAGACACCCGGCATCACCTCGACTCGATTTGCCAATATTACGTGCTCGTGCAAGTGGGGATCGAGCGCGCGCGAAGTAAAGTGCAGAAAACCGACCGCCGAAATGCTTCCGCCGCTCATCCAGTTCACACTGGACTCCATACGCGCCAGTGATTCGGAAACCGCTGATTTGAAACCTTTACGCAGCGTCTGTGCGAGATGTTCCGGCCAAAGTGCCTCAAGAATTGATATTTGCTTTGGAGCGGTGAAACAAAGATCGTAACCGACATTTCTGACAGGTCTCATAAACCTGTCATCGTTGCATAGTTCCTTGAGTTCCCCAAAAGACAGGGCCAATTGTTCAGGTACGCTTTTTTCGCAAGACCAGTTGCCATAGAACTCCACCTCGTCGGGCTTCAGATTCTCACGACAATCTTCCCTCCCGCTGGCGAGGTCAGAGAAGTAATACGCTAACCGTCCCGCATCCAGCGAGCTGACGAAAAGTCCAGACACGACAACCACCAACTAATCTTGATTTCATCTCAGGGGGTCTTATCCAACTATCCCAGAAGTAGGCGAAGCTAGTCAAAAAAATCAATCGTATAAAGATGCCACTCTTTGAACAGATTGGCTCTTGAGCCCGCGAAATGCGGCAGGCGAGACAATGAACGCCGACGGATCCAATCGTATCAGGAGCTTAGAGAGCCAAGCCGACGACGATGAGTGGAAACCATATAAGTTGAATCGCCCCTCAGTTGCCAGCAGTTGAGGAGAGTCGGTCAGCATTTCAACCATCCAGCCGAGGTCGCCTGCAATAGCTAGAACAATCCAGTCTCCCGCTCCCCCGAATGCTCGCGGTATGCCGCCCCTGGACATTCGCGCCAATTCAGCTTTTGGCAATTCAAAGCTTTCACCAAGGACTTCACATGAAATCACCCTGCCAACGGAAAAATGCCGAATCTCATTCGTTAAATGGCAGAATCCCCGAAGATACCACTTCCCGGACTCCGTGAAGAGTTGGTACGGGTCGACCCTTCTCGTACTTTGCCGCTCTGAAGATGCGGAGAAATAGGTTATGACCACTGAAAGATGCTCATTCGCGGCACTTCTGAGCGCTTCGAGAAAATATGGCTCTTCGATCTTTACGTCAACTTCGCTAAGCCCAATTTGAAACTTGGCGAGAGATGCCTGCAGCTTTGCAAGCGCCGATGCCAAATCACCGTTTTGATCTATTCCCGGGACTTTCAATGCCGCAGACGCAATAGTAGCCAACACCATGGCCTCGAGCGTACTGAGCTTTCGCGGGGAAGTAATGACGGCCATATCCAGATAGCTGCTAACCGTTCCATCATCTTCAACGATGATTTCGAGCAGCGAATCCGGCGTATATGGCGGAAGCCCGCAACAGGCGGCGATTTCTAATAACCGGACGACATCAGGTCCGCTAACCGAAAAGGCCCTCGAGATCTCGCCGACCGACGTGGATTTTTTTGCGGCGAGCCAAGGAAGTATTTTTACCAGCACTGAATACATGGCGCTGGCACTGCGCAAATTGGCAACTCCATCTTTCGCAGAGTCGCTCCAGCTGGAAACGAGTTCGCTCCCAGATTGCTTTTCGCGCAATCCCAAGTCCTGCCAATCTGCCGATTCGAAAAAACCAAGCACTTTATCAGCGCCGGCCTGGAATGACTTGTCAACCAGCCGATTCAGGTGCTGCTTGAGTTGCTCCAGCAGGTTTGGGGGCCCTAAGAGCACAGCCTTATCGAAATAGCTGAGAAGCCAATCTATGAACGATCCGGAATCTACCACTGGAATGCTCATTACGGCTGAGCCATCCTCCCGGAATTCCACAATGCTGTCCTCGCCAAATTCGAATTCAACCAAGGGGGCAATATCGGAGTGGAAAAGCACCTTGGCGATTTGAAGATCACCTTGGCCAACTTCCCACCGATTCGTAGGCAGGCTCGAGGAGATATCGAAGTCTCTCGGCCGCTCTGGGCTCTGAACTTCCGTAACTGTAACTTCCGATTCAATTCGATTCAAAAGGTACGTCTTGGACTGCCCGGATTCTCTTTCATTTCCCAGCAGGTACCAGTTTCCCCATCTGAACGAAATCCCGTAAATATCAATGCTGCGAAGCTTTGAGCGATAGGTAAACTGCACCATTCGGCCCAGTCCGATTGCCTCGAACAGGCGGAACAACGCAGGCTGACTGGGAATATTCGCCACTACTGCGTCGTGACCAGCGATCACGCAGCCGAGCTTCTGCAGTGCCGACTCGCGCTCACCTCTTCCGAAGCTCACCAGCGCACTCGCCGCGGCGAGCGAAGAGGCTTCCTCTTGGGTGAACCGAAGATCTGGAATGATCATCTCTGATTTGTCTATCTGATATCCGTACTGCTCTTCTCCTGGAATTTGATAAGTTGCTATGGGTATGCCGAGCTCACGCAGCTCCTTCTTGGCGCGCTCGAAAGCCTGATGTCTTGCACCTTGAGAATCCGGAAATCCCCCGATACGGCGAGCAATCTCATCAAGAGATATTGGCTTCTTGGTATCCAGGAGCAGCATCACTAAATTGAAAAGCCTAGGAAATTTGTCCGCTCGCGCCAACCCGATATCCTTCCATCTGCTCGCTACCCATAATCAGGGCTCATCTCAAACATAGGCTTCAAATTAAGTCGAGATGCCGCAATTTCACTGCGGCAATAAACTTTCTATATGGGCGCGCTATCTTTTCAACCGCATCTGGTCACCGTTGCGGTAACTCTGATATCAATGTTAATGTATCCATTCATTTGCGCACTTGGAAGCCATGCGGGTGGGCAACGCTCCATAAAGAATCAACTCATTTCCGGCTGGGCTCTGACGACGCGACGGCAAAAATATCTATTTCTATTGGGAATGCTTTCACTTTTCGCGGCAAACTTCTGGCCTGTTGCTGATCTAGCGCAACACGACCTGCTGCTTGCCCGCATGATCCAGCAGCTGCTGATCACCCTATCGGCAGCCCCTTTGCTTTTGATGGCCCTCCCAAAGGCTTCGGTTGTGACGCTTACCAAACCTAAGTTTTTGGACTATCTCTTGAGGCACCTGACACGTCCTGTGCCCTCCATCTTGATTTTTACGGCTTGTTCAATTTTGGCAATGGCTCCAATCGTCGTGACTTTCGAAATGTCATCAGTGATAGCTCTACAACTCGTGCACCTCTCCCTGCTCTTGGCCGCGCTGCTTGTTTGGATACCGATCCTGCGCATGCTGCCAGGCATAAGACAACTTTCAACCGGCGGAAGATTGGCATATTTGTTTGTGTTGTCTCTTCTCCCCAACTTTCCAGCAATCGTCCTGATCTTTGCGGAGAGATCTCTTTACCCGTCATACAACCATTCCACGCTGGGAATCAGCGCGGTTGCCGATCAGCAGCTGACAGGCGCAATTGCCAAAGTCTTGTCGTTGGCCGTGTTCTGGGGAGTCGCGATCTCGGTGCTGCTGCGAGCCGACAAAGACGAAGAGATGGGGCTCGATCCCGACCCCATCACTTGGGATGACATACAGCGTGAGCTTGACCGCAACGCGAAGAGGTTCCCTCAGGTGTAAACGGTATTTCCCCTAGGGCTAATAGATTACTAGGTAGCCTTTGCGCATTAGTTGTGCCGCTGAGCACGCGCAGAGAGAATTTCCTAGTCCCCGCATTGGAGTAAATAGATGTCAATTCGCCACGATCTTAGAAATGTGGCAATTATCGCCCACGTCGACCACGGTAAGACCACCCTGGTAGACGCCATGCTTAGAGAGACCGGAGCGTTCAGGGCCAACCAGGAAGTGGTTGACAGAGTTATGGATTCCATGGACCTTGAACGGGAGAAGGGCATAACCATCCTGGCCAAGCAAACCTCTATCAATTACGAAGGCGTAAAAATCAATATTGTAGATACCCCTGGCCACGCTGACTTTGGGGGCGAAGTTGAGCGCGGCTTGGCTATGGTAGACGGCGTTGTACTTCTGGTCGATGCTGCCGAAGGACCCTTGCCTCAAACTAGATTCGTCCTGCGAAAAGCGCTCGAGTCAAACCTGACCATCATCGTGGTATTGAATAAGGTCGATCGTCCAGACGCGCGGCCCGCTGAAGTCATCAACGAGATATACGGGCTATTCCTTGACTTAGACGCCAAAGAACACCAGATTGAATTCCCGATTGTCTACGCCAGCGCAAAGCAGGGCTGGTCAAACCTAGAGCCTGGTCAGCGTGGCGTCGATCTCAAGCCTCTGTTCGAGACTATCCTCCAATACATTCCAGCGCCGGAATTCGACGAGACATACCCCTTCCAGGCTCTGGTCACCAACATTGACGGCAGCGCCTATCTTGGGAGACTCGCTATTTGCCGCATCGCCAACGGTACGGTCCGAAAAGGACAGAATGTCGCTTGGTGCAGAATCGATGGCACGATTCAAAAAGGCAAAGTCGCGGAGATTCTCATCACCAACCTCCTTACAAGGCAAGAGACTGATGAGGCCGGGCCTGGCGAAATTGTCGCCATCGCTGGATTTCAAGAAATTACCATTGGAGAGACACTATCTGATCCTAACGATCCACGTCCTCTGCCAGTACTCCGAGTCGACGAACCCAGCCTTTCCATGACATTTGGCGTCAACACCTCTCCCCTTGCCGGTCAGGATGGCAAAAAACTAACAGCGCGTCAGATCAAATCAAGGTTGGACTCTGAACTCATCGGAAACGTATCGGTTAGGGTTCTCAATACCGAAAGGCCCGATACTTGGGAGGTCCAGGGCCGCGGTGAACTTGCGCTGGCGGTGTTGATCGAGACCATGAGGCGCGAGGGATTTGAACTAACCGTTGGCAAGCCACAGGTACTCACCAGGGAGATTGCCGATAAAGTACACGAGCCCGTTGAACGCCTAGAGATAGACATGCCCGAGGAGTTTTTCGGACCGGTAACCCAAACGCTGGCTCAGAGGAAAGGCTCGCTTGACCAGGTAATAAATCACGGAACCGGCTGGGTGAGGATGACCTATTTCATTCCTTCAAGAGGTCTAATCGGCATTAGAACTGAGCTCCTGACACAGACCAAAGGTACAGCGATAATTAATCACGGCTTCGAGCGGTGGGAACCTTGGGCCGGGGAAATGCGCAACCGCTCAAACGGTTCGCTGGTTGCAGACAGGACAGGGGTATCAACGGCGTACGCCCTACTCAACCTGCAAGAACGAGGCACCCTATTCATTGGCCCTGGAGAAGATCTCTACGAAGGCATGCTGATCGGAGAAAACTCCCGAAACGACGATATGGACGTCAACCCGACAAAGGAAAAGAAACTTACCAACATTCGGTCTTCGACCGCAGAAGAGTTTGTACGGTTGACCCCCCCGCTCCGCATGACCTTGGAGGCGGCGCTTGAGTACCTTAACGAAGATGAGTGCGTTGAGGTTACTCCTGCGGCGGTCAGGCTGCGAAAAGTTACCCTGCAGGGCTCCGAGAGAGCAAAACACCGAAAATCAGGCGCTGCTAGTTAACCGATACGCTGCGCCTGAAGCTGAAAGGAAGCCTCCTGACCTCTCTTATCCCGATGACTTGCTTTGACTTCGGAGCGACTACCACTAGCGCAAAATGCCTCGTCGGGCGAGGCAATCCAGTTTGCCTTGGCAGCTCAAGACGATATGCAACCAGGCAATAATCCGACGCCGCAGGCGGGATGGTCTTTGCAAGAATTGATTCCGCCGTCTTGTCGCTAATCAGGCGCACCCCGTAGAACACCTTGGCGGACGAAACTGCCTCCTGGGCATTGGGCAAGACCTCGAAACACGGCGCAGCACCGGTTGACAGCTGAATCCTGCCGGGCGAACATGAGGCCAAGACTAGACCGCAAAACAGGCCGGCGGCAGCAATGCGCAGCGTTCTCCTCCTGCCCAAAGGCGCATCGGTCCTACTCATCTTTTGACTCCAGCACTAGAGGTTCTCCATCCGAACTCTGACTTGGTTGCTTGGATCTGCCCTTCCAGCGCAATCCGATGTAGCAGCCCAACCCGGGCAGCAGCCAAATCCAAAAACTGAAAAGACGGTACAACAGAACAGCGGCTATCGACGCTTCCTGATTACCCCCGTAAGCCACCAACGCAATTGAAATCGAGCCTTCCACAATTCCCAGTCCGCCCGGTGTGATCGGCAGGTTCGCGGCCAGCTGGCCCGCGCTGTACGCAAGAAGTAGCCCCGTGTAAGGTACCGGCGACTTGGTGGCATAGTAGACGATTACCAGTACCGTGGCATCGAAAACCCAGTTTGCCATTCCCCATGAAAATGCCCGGGTCAGCCGTGACGCCGAAGGAGAGATCACCTTGATATCCCGAGCTATCTCAATAACTTTCCGCGTCGTCTTCCAGGACACATCCAGCTTGCGCTCCAGGAATCCAAGGAACGCGCCCGCTAGCGCAGTAAACTTCTCCGCCCGAGCTACAACGACAATCGCAGCAATGAACACGACGGCAATGCTGGCCAAAGACCCGGTCAATGAGATTCCCGACACACTGCCTTCTGAAAGAACGAGGCCGACAAAGGCCAGCAGAAGCAACGAAAGACCAGCTAGCACGTTGGCGGCTACTACCGTCCACCCCGATACGCCTTCGCTTGCCCCAATGTCCCTGAATCGTCGGTATAAATACACTGATGCAAAGGCGGTACCCCCTGGGACCGCATTGTTGATTGAATTAGAGGCCAAAAAGACGGCGGATACTCTCCAAAATCCGGCATCCGTTCCACTAGCCGCAAGCGTTGATCTCATCAGCTGGACGTAGGCAGCCATGGAGGCGCCTTCGAAAATGATCGCGGGAAGAAGGAAATAATAATTTAGATGGGAGAATACTCCCGCAATTCCGGTCAGCTCCGAACTGCGGTCGGCAATCATGTAAAACGCAACCGCGGCGGCAATCAGAACCCACAGAACTCCAACAGCAGTTCGCAGTCTTCCCTTCACCTGCAGTTTTCTAGGCATGGA
>DAHVKW010000002.1:0-7689 GCA_027320695.1 Actinomycetota bacterium
GTTACACAGGATGCATTCACTAATTCATCATTGAAATCAAGTTGCAAGTCGCCGTCTTTGGTCAATGCCAGTAGGAAGTTGCAAACATTGCGAGCATAGGTCTGACTTGCATGTACAGAAACTGAACTCGGCACATCAATGACTCCTACGACACTCACTCCCTCGAAGATTGTTTCCTCGCCTGGAACAGTAACCTCACAGTTGCCACCGGATTCCGCTGCGAGATCGATTATCACCGATCCTGCTTTCATCTTAGAAACCATGTCCTTGGTGACAAGTATTGGAGCTTTTCGACCTGGCACTGCCGCGGTAGTAATCACAATGTCTGCTGCGGCCACGCGTTGAGCAAGAAGCTCGCGCTGACGTCTCAGATAATCCTCCGACTGCTCCGCCGCGTAACCGCCGCTACCCTCTGAGCTTTCGAGCGGAATCTCGATGAACTTCGCGCCAAGACTTTCAATCTCATCCTTAACTGCAGCACGGACATCGAATGCTTCGATAATTGCTCCAAGCCTGCGTGCAGTCGCAATTGCTTGCAAACCCGCGACTCCCGCTCCCATCACGAAGACTCTGGCAGGAGCAAGCGTTCCGGCAGCAGTCATCTGCATAGGGATTATCTTGTCAAGTCGGTCAGCTGCCATTATCATCGCTTTGTAACCAGATAAGGAAGCCTGAGAAGAAAGCGCATCCATGCTCTGTGCACGGCTTATCCGCGGCAGCAACTCAAGAGCTAGCGCGATTACGTTTCCTGTCGCCAGCTCGCGAGTGACATCTGGATTCCTGGCTGGATAAAGAAATGAAATCAGCACCGCATTCGCAGGGATTAACTTTGTTTCATTCTGGGTTGGTGGCTGGACCTTCAACACAGCTTTGGCATCTTTGAAAAGCTCAGCAACATCCTCGGTAACCATCGCGCCGGCTTCTTGGTAGGCTAAATCATCGTGATGTGCCGCCACTCCCGCACCTGACTGGACCCAAACTTCAAGTCCGGCAGCTGTCAGTTTTGGCACCACATCTGGAACCACTGCCACTCTGCGCTCCCCATTGGCAGTCTCCTTTGGTATGACTACCTTCACCTGTAGTAACCCCCAATCGGATTGATCTGCAAATAATTAATTAATTTGTTGCCCGCCGGTGAATACCAGGTGCGATAATGCATTCGCTGCGCACTCACAAAGTGATAATTCCACCGACGTGAGATGTACTCTAGCAGGTTGGACCCCTGAAGGAGAAATCCATGCACATGGTCAAACGGGTAAAAACATAGCCTTTACCTTATGTTTCGCAGTCCAGCCTAGCCCAACATCCGCCACGCGACAGACCTGCCGCTGGTAATCCGATTAGGTTTGAGCCATGGCTGAGCTATGCAATCGGGATTGCTGGCTAACTCGCCGGCGACCGCCATCCTCAATCAACACCTGACACGCTGGAGCCAGAGCTTCAGCAATACAGTAGGTAGCAAATGAAGCACTCGTTAGCGGATTTACGACCCCGCAAATATCGGAGGAATCCAAATATCGGTGTCGAAGGGGGGACTTGAACCCCCACGCCCTTACGGGCACTAGCCCCTCAAGCTAGCGCGTCTACCTATTCCGCCACTTCGACTCTGCAACTACGGGCAAAAATAACTTAGTTCAGATTGACGCCGATTAATGCCACTTATCAAGTCTAACTTCAACGAATTATTGGCGTGGAATAAAACTCCATGTGCTGGAATCCCAAAAGATGGTAGAGGATCTCCCGCTTGCCCCGATGAAGTTATATCCCGAAGTGTAAGCAAGGATCTCAGGAACGGAATAAAGGGGCAGTGATGGAAGGTCGCTCCAAATTAGCTGATCGAGCTGGTTGTATTCGGAAGCGGACGTACCGGGGTCAAGTTCCATGTTTGCCTTGGCGATCAAAGCATCAGCTTGGGGATTTGAATAGCGAGAATAGTTGTCGAGCGAACCTGAGCCGGTAGATAGATAGCGCCCGGCATAATAGGCCGCGTTGGACGAGCCAGGTTGGCTAACTATGGCCATGTCGAAATTGCCGCCGCTAAGCACCGATCCCATAAGCGTGCCCACGGGGTAATTGACAGGATTGACCACAATTCCAATATTTGACAGCTGTTGCACGATCAAGTTTTCAACATCAAGGAGCTGTTGATCTGAGTTGTCCACGGATATCGAAAGTACAAGTGGCTGCCCATTTTTGGTCATCACACCCATTTGGGTGCGTGAATAGCCATCGGAAGTGAGCAATGCCACTGCGCCGGATGGATCGGCAGATTCGTACTTAGTACCATTGTCCTGATACTCAGGCACACCCTGGGGATAAATGTTGTTTCCAGCTGGCCTGGCCCTTGGATCATAGCTCCCTATGGCGTTGGCGATTATAGCCTTCCGGTCCAGAGCCAGCGCAATCGCCCGCCTTACTTTTGGATCGGACAATGGAGTCTTTGCAACATTGAAGGTCAAAGTCTCAACTGTCAGGGACGGCACGACAAGCGTTTTGACATTATGCAGCTGGGACAGTGAATAGTAAATCAAATTATGAGCGGGAGTGTAAACCAGATTGACAGTCCCGTTGCTCAACTGGCTTGGATAGTTCGAAGGATTGGGATCATCCAAAAATGCAATTTTCGCAATGGTCGCCTTTCTGCCCCAGTAGTGCGGATTCCGCACAAGGTCGAGTTCTTTGCCGGGAATAAAATTCGATATCTCGTAAGGGCCGCCGGAGATTTCGATCGCAGGCGATGGATGCGTGAATCCAAGGTTCCACCCGATCACTCTGGCCACGTGAGACGGAACAAGGGGATTGAACAGGTGCTCCCACTCGGAAAAAAGATTCTTGAACACTACCGTCACAGTTTTGCCATTGTTTGACCCTGTAACCGACTTGATGTCCCTGTAACCGACCGTAGAATTCGCCAAATACGGTGAACCACCCAGATCCTGGATGCTCGAGTCACCAGACTGTGCCATCCAGTTGTATATGAAATCTGATGCGTCGATTGGGGAGCCATCGGCCCAATGAGCCTGGGGATTTATTCTGTAAATTACCTTCTGAGGCTTTGTAGAGACCAGTTCAGCCGAGCTGACCAAACTGGAATTTAAAACCGGTTGGAATTTCGAGTTAACGTAAAAGACCGACGGCCAAATATTGGTCATGATCTGTCTGGTAATCGAATTATCCCCCGCCGGAGTATTGGGATTGAAGTTTGTTGGCAACCCCGGGGCCGCAACCGTAACCTGGTTTTGCTCAGGAGCCATAGTCGTCGTAGTAGTAGCAACCAGAGATGTGCTGCTAATGGTGGCAGGACCTACGGATCCACATGATGCCATTACTAGTGCGGCAAATGAGATAGCTCCAATGGCCATCGGCCTTCGTTTAGTTGCATGCCAAATTAACTGACGTCCAGTCACGGACACCTTGAATGCCAGTCGCAATACTTTAGAGTCGAAGACCCAAGGTCAACGAGGTAAAGGCAAATATTACGATGAGTACGATGGTTATCCGGTCCAGATTCCGTTCAACTACCGTTGAGCCGGAAGCCGCGCTACCAATACTTCCGCCAAACATGTCGGACAGTCCACCACCGCGCCCCGAGTGAAGCAAAATAAACAACACAAGACCCACTGAGACTATGAGGTGGATAACAATCAATACAGCTGTCAACATCTGCCGCTACTGCCTTTCCTCACCAACTAAAGCTGCCTACACATTACTCATTAGTGCAATAGCTGATCAAAATCACAAAAGTTATGCCTGGATAATCCTAGCGAAAGATTCCGGGTCCAGGGCGGCAGTGCCCACCAAAAGACCGTCGACATCATCGAGCTGCATGAAATCGGCCGCGTTGGCAGGATTCACCGAACCTCCGTACTGAATCCTTACTTTGCTGGCAACAGCCTTTCCCCAGCGTGATTCGAAAACGCTTCGAACCGTCGCCGCTCCCTGCTGCGCGTCATCAGGATTGGCGCTCGCTCCCCTGCCGATAGCCCAAACTGGCTCATAGGCGACCACGCACCGCTCCGCGAGCTCTGGGCTGAGGAATGAAACCGCCGAGTCCACCTGAGTTTGCAGAATCCTCTCAGTTTCGCCTCGTTGGCGCTCGTCAAACGTCTCGCCTACGCAGATGATCGGAGTCATCTGCGAATGAAACACGGCTTCGACCTTCGCTCTGACGATATCGTCCGTCTCAAAAAAGTGTTGCCGCCTTTCAGAGTGGCCGACTATTACGTAGGTAACGTTGAGCCGCGAGAGCATTGGAGCTGACACTTCTCCGGTGAATGCTCCATGCGGTTCAAAATGGCAATTTTGAGCGCCCAGGCTGAATCTCATGCGATCGGAATCGATCAATAGCTGCAGAGGGCGTAGATCCGTAAACGGAGGGTGGATAGAAATTTCAGTATATGAGTAGTCAGCTGGACGAAGAACGAAACTTAATTTCTGCGTAGCCTGAATTGCCTCGAGATGATTGAAGTTCATTTTCCAATTGGCACTTATCAACCGGTAGCGTCCGGTCCGGGGATTTGGCCTCAGCTCCATATCGTGCTTTTCTTTAACCATATTTCGACCTTTGCATGTATTTCTCGAGCATTCTTACAATCGTGCTAAACCCACAGTAAGCCAAGCCTGATCAATTATGTGGGTGACTCTCTAAGCGCCTTAAGCCCAGGCAAATCCCCATTTTCAAGAAACTCCAGCGAAGCTCCTCCGCCGGTAGAAAGATGCGAAATATATTTCGCCAAACCCGCCTGCTCGATGGCAGCCGCGCTGTCGCCGCCTCCAACAACCGAGAATCCTCCAAATTGTGCCACAGCCGTCGCCACAGCTATGGTTCCTGCAGAAAATCGAGGATCCTCGCATACGCCAAGCGGCCCGTTCCAGAGTATGGTCTTAGCGCCCATGATTATCTCCCGGAACATGTCCCTTGATTTAGGACCTATGTCGAGCCCCTTCCAACCCGCGGGAATATCAACATCACAGTCGTGAGCGCACCCGCTCTGCTGTTCGCGGCCAAATTTCCCTTCCTTGTCGAGAGCAATGCAATCGATGGGCAAAACAATCTTGTCCGTCGAACCAAGCAAACGCCTGCAAGTGTCAAACTGATCAGGTTCAACCATAGAGCTGCCGACGCTGTGACCTGTGGCAGCGGCAAACGAAAAAGCCATGCCTCCACCCACGATGAGAGTATCGACCTTATCCAGCATCGCCTGTATCAGTCCCATCTTGTCTGAGACCTTAGAGCCGCCCATAATCCCCACAAATGGCCTCTCAGGGGCCTCCAGAAGGGAGGAAAGCACCTGAGTCTCCTTGGCCAACAATCGCCCCGCCGCGGAACGCAAGTACTTTGGCGGACCAACAATAGACGCGTGAATGCGATGCGCCGCGCCAAAGGCATCGTCAACATACAGATCGACACCTTTGATCAGCTCCTTGACAAATGCCTCGTCATTGTCCTCCTCGCCTTTTGAGAATCTCAAGTTTTCGAGGACTTCTACCTCCGGCAGCAGCTCATGCAGTCGCTTGGCCATAGGAGCGATAGAGAGATCCGGATCCGGTTTCCCGTGCGGCCGTCCAATATGAGAGCAGGCGATTACCTTCGCGCCTCGATCGACTAACCATTTCAAGGTAGGGATAGATGATCGAATTCTAAAATCGTCTACGATTTCAAATTCGCCGTTTTCCATCTTGGTCATTGGAACATTGAAATCGCACCGCACTAGGACGGTTTTCCCGTCAACGTCGCCTAGATCCTCAAGTTGGGGAATATACATTCAGCACCTGCTCATCAAACTCATAGTCCGAATAAGTATCGCGAAAACGGGTTGGCACCGCGCCTATAACCCAGATCCGACCAATAGTGCCAGGTCGACAAGCCTGTTCGAGTAGCCCCACTCGTTATCGTACCAACCGAAGATCTTCACTAGGGTCGACCCATTTTCAAGATCCATGGCCATTGTCATTTGAGCATCAAATGTGCACGAGGCAGGCGATCCGACAATATCTGAGGAAACCAGCGGAGCTTCCGAATACACCATCACTTTGGAAAGCCTTCCAGACTCCGAGGCCTGTCTGAAAGCGCTATTGACATCGGCAGCGGTAACTGAGCCGTTCACAATTACCGTTGCATCTGTAATCGACCCGTCCTGAACCGGAACTCGAAGCGAAGTCCCATCCAGATGTCCCTTCAGCTTTGGCAACACAAGGCCTGTCGCCTTGGCAGCGCCGGTAGATGAAGGCACAATATTAACCGCCGCCGCCCTCGCCCTTCTTAAATCCTTATGGGCAAGATCCAACAAATTCTGATCGTTTGTATATGCATGCACCGTGGTCATAAGGCCTTTTCGGATCCCGAAGGTGTCCTCGAGAACCTTCATCATCGGAACAAAACAGTTGGTAGTGCATGAAGCATTGGAAATTATGTTGTGCTTGTTCCGATCGTAAAGGTCGTCATTAACGCCGAAGACGAAGGTTTCGTCGACATTTGTGGCTGGCGCGGAAATAATAACCTTCTTTGCCCCGGCTTCGAGATGTGCGGCTGCGGCGTTGCCGTCGGTAAAGATTCCGGTCGACTCGATTACCACGTCAACTCCGAGATCCTTCCAAGGCAAAGCCTTGGGATCCCGCTCGGCATAAACCCTTAAAAGCGCGTCACCGATCCTTATTCCCTCATCTGTAGCACGCACTTCCACCCCTAGGCGGCCATGAGTCGAATCGTATGCTAAAAGATGGGCGTTAGTCGCCACTGACGTCAAGTCATTTACTGCCACAATCTCGACGTCTGCACCCATAGCCCTGACGGCCCGATAAAAGTTCCGTCCAATGCGTCCAAACCCATTTATTCCCACTTTAAGAGACATGTGCCCTCCACAGCTTGCGAATCGATTCTTACAGCGCCCTATACACCAACAAAAACAACATAATTGCCTGCCTGCATTGATCTCGCTAAAGCCTACATCACTTGCAAGATCCGATCGTATGACTGAAAACCTAAGTCCACAACTTTTCAAGCATATTCTTTGAACGCATCTGCCAAAAGTGCTGGATCGTGAAGAATTCCGAATTTGTCGGCGAGTGGACAAATAACTAGTTGAGAGTTCAACGATTCACACAGTTCTCCGGCGTCCCCCAACTCCATAAACGCAGTGTCGGCGAGCACGACGTCCGGCACAACCTTGTGCTTTACCAGAGCACGAATATGATCGGCAATATTAAATCCGAAAGTTTCCCGATCCTGAGGTCTTAGGTTCACAACATAAAGCGTCTTTGCCAAACTGGCACTAACTGCATCCCTGATTTCCGGAATTGCCAGTACGGCCAGTACGGAGGTATAGAGCGAGCCGGGACCTATCACAATTGTCCTTGCCACATCGAGTGCGTCCACTACTTGCTTCGGCACCTGGGGGTTTGCCGGATAGGTGAATACGGAGTCAATTCCGCTGGTGTTCATCACGTTTACCTGACCGTGAATCAGACGCCTCCCTGCACGCGCTCCAAGTGTAATTGGCACATTCGACGACGGATAAAGAATTCCCGTAACACCAATCAGCTCCTGGGCAAGACGAATAGCCTCGCCAAAGTCTCCTGTCACCTCGTTCAGCCCGGCTAATATCAGATTCCCTAGGCTATGGCCGGCTAGCTCGCCGCTTTCGAACCGGAAATCGAAAACCGAGGTCCAAACCGACTCCATCTCAGCCA
>DAHVKW010000002.1:7697-14905 GCA_027320695.1 Actinomycetota bacterium
TTCTCGGTCCTGAGGCCTTAGGTTCACGACATACAGCGTCTTCGCGAGACTGGCGCTAACTGCGTCCCTGATTTCCGGAATTGCCAGTACGGCCAGTAGGGAGGTATAGAGCGAGCCAGGACCTATCACGATTGTCCTAGCCCCATCGAGTGCATCCACTACCTCCTTCGGTACCTGGGGGTTTGCCGGATAGGTGAATAGGGAGTCAATCCCGCTGGTGTTCATCACGTTTACCTGACCGTGAATCAGACGCCCCCCTGCACGCGCTGCAAGAGTTATTGGCACATTCGACGACGGATAAAGAATTCCCGTAACACCAATCAGCTCCTGGGCAAGACGAATAGCCTCGCCGAAGTCTCCCGTCACCTCGTTGAGCCCCGCTAATATCAGATTGCCTAGGCTATGGCCGGCTAGCTCGCCGCTTTCGAACCGGAAATCGAAAACCGAGGTCCAAACCGACTCCATCTCAGCCAGGGCCACCAGACATTTACGGATGTCCCCCGGCGGTTGAAGTCCAAGGTCTTCCCGAAGCCGTCCACTGGAGCCTCCATCATCGGCCACCGACACGACGCCGACTGGAGATTGGCCGGCAAGCACCAGCGCCCGAAGCGACGAGGCCAGACCGTGACCCCCTCCGAGAGCCACCACCAGTTCTCTTTCCGAAGGAAGGCGCATCCCTACCTCGAAATATCCCTATGACTCACTCGTGGCCCAAATCCGCGCTTTCTGAAAACTGTCAAAAGCTCCTCTGCCATGACAACCGAGCGATGTTTTCCGCCGGTGCAACCTATCGCCACATTGAGATATGACTTTCCCTCGCGTTCGAAAGCAGGGAGTAAAAACTCGAACAGATCGTCGAGCTTAGCGAGAAATTTGATCGAATCACCTTGGGCCAGGACATAATCCCTAACTGCCTTGTCCAATCCGGTATGCGGCCTGAGTTCAGGAATCCAATGGGGGTTTGGCAAAAATCTTACGTCAAAAATCAGATCGACGTCTCTAGGGATGCCGTATTTATAGCCAAACGACATGACCGAAATCCGCATTACGGGATCGAAATCTTCCGACTCGAAGAGTCCGACAATTTTATCTCGAAGTTCGTGGACGTTCAGGTCGGAGGTGTCTATCACAACATCTGCCTGGTCTTTAAGCGATGCCAAAAGCTCTCTTTCGCGTCTGATATCCTCTGAGAGTCCTACGCCGCCCAGCGGATGGCGCCGCCTTGTCCCCTCGTAACGCTGAATTAGCACTTCATCAGAGGAATCCAAAAACAAGACTCTGATCCGGGCGCCAGAAGATTTCAGGATCTCCAATTCCGGCTGAAGCTCTGAAACATAATCGGACCCGCTTCTGCCAATCACCAAAACAACCCGCTCGGTTTCCGATCCCGGGCGGTTTACCAGTTCTGAAACTTTCGAGATCAGGGCCGGAGGCATATTGTCGATTACGAACCAGTTCAAATCCTCGAATACTGCAGCTGCATTGGATCTGCCGGCGCCGCTCATGCCAGCCACGATGACAAATTCGCTCACCGCATCACCCCTTAGATAATTACAGCATCTATTAAAAATCTAATCCGGATCTAAAATCTACCTAGACTTTAACAAGCCGAAGAAATAAGAGCCGGGGCACTGAAGCCGCATCATAATACTCGGGCGCTTTGTCCAAAAATCCTTTCGGAGGTGAAGGCTCTTCCATGTGGGTCAGATAAAGCGAATTGTCCGCAAGGGTGTTCAGATATTTATGAAGAGGCCTGTGTATAAAAGGGATAAACACGTTCTTCTCGACCTCTTCAACCGTTCGCTCCTCTTCGAGATACTTTCCTATGCGCCAGTACTGCTCTCCAATAATCTGATCGTCAATCCAACCCGATCCAGGCGTTTGCAAAAGAGGATGGTTCAGAAAGAACAGGAAGCGCCCGCCTGGCTTGAGCACTCGAGCGACTTCGGCAATTGCGGCATCTAAATCGGCTATATGCTCGAAAACGAGGCAGGCCACGACGGTATCAAAGGATTCGTTCGCAAAAGGCAAAGGCGACGCCGAAGCCCTTAGAAAACTGAGATGAGGTTCTCTGGCCTTTGCTTCAAATATTTGCTCCCACGTAGGATCAATCCCCACTAACCGATCAACGCCAGGCGTAGCCGACGCAATTCTCAATAGCTGACCTTCGCCCGTACCTATATCGAGCACAGAATGTGAGCCCCCGAGGTTTTCTACAAACAGAGGAATTATTTGCTCTTCGTATTCCGGATCGGCGCCGCTCGTAAACCCAGCCTGCCACCATTTAGCGTTGTTTTCCCACAGCTCTGCGGCAATTTCATCGAACTCATCGTCTAGCGGCGAATTGGAATCGGTATTCATCACTTAGGAGGCTAAACGATCCCATGCTCTAGCTTGCCGGACTGAACCTCTCTTAGGCGCGAACCCTCGCCGAAAACTGCGAACACGGCAGCATTCCGTCAGGAGGATTACATCCCATCAATATATTCTTGGACCTGCGCGCGGGGTCTATCCGGGATTCTGCAAAACGCAACGTGATGCGACCTGCGACCGGACCTTGCATCGACAGCCCTTTAGCTACTCAAGCGGGAGGCTCGCCCATGAAGCGACTCAAACACTCTGAGACCTACGGTTTTTGGCAGCCAACCTATATCTTCAATTTCCTCCAAAGATGCTTCTTTGAGCCTCTTGATGCTTCCATACTGTTTGAGCAGTCTCTTGGTTCTTGCCGGGCCCATGCCCTCTACCGATTCCAGCACCGATGACGTCAGTCTCTTACCTCTAAGCTCGCGGTGATAGGAAATAGCGAATCGGTGCGCCTCGTCGCGGAGCTGTTGCAGCAGGTATAGTGCCTCCGATCCTCTGGGGATCCTAATGGGATCTGATTCTCCCGGCACATAAACCTCCTCAAAGTGCTTGGCGAGGGAAATTAGAGCAATCCTACCGCTGTATCCGGAGTCTGCGAGGGCTCTTTCCGCCATGCTGAGCTGGCCCTTGCCACCGTCAACGACGATCAGCGATGGCGGATAGGAGAACTTCTTTGGCAGACCTACCTCGTCTATCTTGTCCCCAGCTTTTGAAAGGTGGGCAATCCGCCTGCTAAGTACTTCGTACATCGCCGCGTAATCGTCATTGCGGCCCACATTCACGCGAAATCGGCGGTAATCGGACCTCTTCATCAATCCATCTTCCATGACCACCATAGAACCTACGTAATTGCTTCCTTGAAGATGACTCATGTCATAGCATTCGATTCGAAGCAGGGAAACCGACAAGCCCAGGTCCTCGGCTAGAGAGCGGAGCGCCTTGGCCCGGGCGCTGTGATCGGTAGCCCTGGACAGCCTGTTCCTCTTGAACTCCAAGGCAGCGTTATTTGCCACAGTTTCCGCTAGGGCCCGCTTCTCGCCGCGCGACGCTACTTTGATGTGAACTGGAGCCTTTCTGAGACCTCTGATCCACTGCTCCAACACCTGAGCATCCGACGGCATGACCGGAACAATTACCTCAAAGGGAATGTCCAGGGGAGTCTCGCAATAATATTGCTCAAGGACTTGGCCTATTAGTGACTCGGTATTCAAGTCCTCGACCTTGTCAATGAGAAAGCCTTTGCGACCTACCACTCTGCCCTTTCGCACAAAAAAAAGTTGTACGGCGGCCTCGATCTCATCCTGAAATATTCCGAAGACATCAGCGTTGAACTCCTCGCCACCGACCATCTGCTGCTTGTCGATTGCCTTGACAATTAGCTCCAGACGGTCACGTATCTGCGCGGCCTGCTCGAAATTCAGCTGCCCGGCGGCCTCGGCCATCTCGTTGCGCATGCGTAAGACAAACTCTTTAGTATCACCTTTCAAAAAGCGTCCCATGTCGTTGACAAGTGCTTCATAGCGCTCCGATGAAACGGCGCCGATACACGGTCCACTGCACCTTTCTATGTGGTAAAGCAAGCACGGCCTTCCAGTTCTCTCATGCCTGGCAAACTGGCTGTCCGAGCAGGTTCGAATCGGAAACGTTCTCAGAATGAGATCCAAGATCTCCCTGATCGCCGCTTGGTGGGGATATGGACCGTAATATCGGGCTCCGCGTTTGCGCTGGCCACGCATGATGCCAGCCCGGGACCATTTATGGTCTGTGGTTATAGCTAGAAAGGGATAGCTCTTATCGTCGCGCAAGCGGATGTTGTATCTGGGACGAAACCTTTGAATCAGGTTGAACTCCAGAATCAAAGCCTCCATCTCGTTGTTAACGACAATCCACTCGACCGTTTCCGCATCCGTAACCATGGCTGCAGTGCGCGGATGAAGGTTGTGCAAAGGTTGAAAATAGCTACTGAGCCGGTTTCGCAGCGATGTGGCTTTCCCGACGTAAATGACTCTCCCGTCACGATCCTTGAACTGGTATGATCCAGGCTCATTCGGGATTTGAGAGGGAAGGATACGTCTAATCACTCAGATTCTCTGCTTTGACTCGGCCAAAGGGCTTTGATGGCCAATTGTGGTCTTGAGAAATGCCCCCGTATAGCTCGCAGAAATATTTGCGACTTCTTCAGGAGTGCCAGTGGCTATGACGAGCCCACCTTTGTCACCGCCTTCAGGCCCAAGGTCGATCAAATAGTCCGCAGTCTTTATGACATCAAGATTATGTTCAATGACCAACACCGTATTTCCAGCGTCAACGAGCTTCCCCAGCACTAGGAGAAGCTTTCGTATATCCTCGAAATGAAGTCCCGTAGTAGGCTCATCCAGGATATACATCGTATGGCCGGTTGGTCGCTTGGCGAGTTCCGACGCAAGCTTCACCCTTTGGGCCTCTCCTCCAGAAAGAGTCGGGGCCGGCTGGCCCAAACGAACATAGCCCAGCCCGACCTCGACAAGCGTCGATAAATATCTTACGATCGAGGTCTGGTTCGCGAAAAACTCCAGCGCCTCCTCCGTAGGCATGTTGAGCACGTCCGAGATGTTCTTCCCCTTGAATGCGACCTCTAGGGTGTCTCTGTTATACCTTGCTCCTTTGCAAACCTCACAGGGGACATATACGTCCGGTAGAAAATTCATCTCTATCTTGAGGGTACCGTCGCCGGAACAACCCTCGCACCTGCCGCCTTTGACGTTGAATGAGAATCTGCCGGGCTGATACCCTCTAACCCTTGCTTCAGACGTTTGGGAAAAAAGACGGCGAATATGATCGAAAACTCCTGTATAGGTGGCAGCATTTGAGCGCGGCGTACGTCCAATTGGCGACTGATCTATAGCTACAACCTTGTCAATCTTCTCTGCCCCAATGATCGAATCGTGCAACCCGGGAACTGTCTTCGACCCGTAGACCGATCTCATCAAGGATTTCAGGACTATCTCATTTATCAACGATGACTTTCCAGACCCGGAAACCCCTGTTACGACGACGAACGCTCCGAGAGGTATTTCCACGTCTATACCTTTCAAATTGTTCTGGCGAGCGTTCTTCACCACCAATGACCCCGAATAAAGATCCCGTCTTTTCTTGGGTACTGGTATGAACTTCCTTCCTCCAAGATACGCGCCGCTAATCGACCTCGGCTCGTTGACTAAGTCGACAACAGTCCCATTTGCTACTACCTCGCCGCCATGTTCTCCGGCCCCGGGACCAATATCGATGATGTGGTCAGCGGCGCGTATCGTCTCCTCGTCGTGCTCCACCACGATCACGGTGTTGTCGAGTTGCTTGAGCTTGACCAAGGTCTCGATGAGCCTGTGGTTATCGCGCTGGTGAAGCCCGATTGACGGCTCGTCCAAAACGTACAAAACACCGGTGAGACCCGAGCCAATTTGCGAAGCTAGCCGAATTCGTTGAGCTTCGCCGCCCGACAAACTTCCCGCCGCGCGAGCTAGAGTCAGGTAATCAAGCCCAACATCCAGCAGGAAATCGAGTCTGGCCAATATTTCACGCAGCACAGGCGCGGCAATGAGCTTATCTCTCTCCTTTAGGGTCAGCTTGCCAAGTGTTTCGCGGGCTCCACGGATCGACAGCGAACAAAGCTGAAAAATATTTAATTCCCCAACCGTTACCGCGAGAAACTCCGGCTTCAGACGAGCTCCACCGCAACTGTGGCACGGAGCCTGCCGCATATAGCCCTCGACGGCCTCTCGCTGGTAGTCGCTTTCAGCCTCGGCATGGCGCCTTTTTAAGTACTGGACTACACCTTCGTAATTGAAGTTGATCTTCCTATTCCCGCCAAATCGGCTATTATATCTGACGGTTATCGGTTCGCCGAGATCCCCGTAAAGGATCAATTTCTTGGCCTCTTCGCCGAGATTCTTCCATTGCGTATTCAGCGAGAATCCGTACTGCTCGCTAAGCGCGGCCAAAAGCCTCCTGAAGTAGTTTGACCGGGCCGATGCCCATGGGGCGATAGCATCCTGGGCAAGGGCCAAATTTTGGTTGGGCACTACCAGCTCGGGGTCCACCTCATACCGCGTTCCCAGCCCAACGCAACTGGGACACGCACCAAACGGCGAGTTAAATGAGAAGTTTCTCGGTTCGAGTTCATCAAACGATATGCCGCACCGCACGCAAGCCAAATGCTCGGAAAAGGTAATCAGTTCCTCGTTTGCCGTGGTGTCAGAGCTATGCAAAAGAATATCCACCACACCTTCGGCAATTCCCAGAGCCGACTCAATGGAATCGGTGAGGCGCCGCTCGATGCCATCCCGCCTGATTAGACGGTCGATAATAACTTCGATTGTGTGGGACTCGTATCTGCCCAGATCGATAGCGGCCCGTTCAGAAAGTTCGTAGTTGACCCCGTCTATTCTGACTCTGGCGTATCCTCTTTTGGAAAGGTCGTCAAGAAGGGTCTGGTACTCCCCCTTTCGCCCCCTTACCACCGGGGCGAGAACGCTGAAGCGTGATCCTTCCGGTAATTCCATTACCATGTCGACAATCTGCGAAGGGGTCTGCCTGGCCACCGGATCCCCGCAGTTGGGGCAGTGAGGTTGGCCGATCCTGGCATAGAGGAGCCTGAGATAATCATATATCTCAGTTATCGTGCCCACCGTTGACCGCGGATTATGCGAAGATGATTTCTGATCTATAGAAATCGCCGGCGACAAGCCCTCGATAAAATCGACATCAGGCTTGTCCATCTGACCGAGAAACTGTCTCGCGTACGCGGATAACGACTCAACGTATCTTCTCTGACCTTCAGCGAAAATCGTATCAAAAGCGAGGGA
>DAHVKW010000002.1:14915-67273 GCA_027320695.1 Actinomycetota bacterium
TTCCTTGGAATTTCCACCGATATATTTTTTAGATTGTGCTCACGCGCACCTTTGACGATTAATTTGTCTGACACAATGCTTTAAGGCTACTCGCGATCGGGAAAAGATATCCGCTGGTACGTAGGGACGGATCCGCGAACTCCCAGACCCGGCTTAGTCAAAGAGTATCCCCGGATTCAGAATGCGCATAGGATCTAGAGCTTTCTTGATACTGAGCATTGAGCTGATATCCTGCGGCGATCTCGTTAGAGACAGATCGTGCACCTTGGCTCTGCCGATTCCATGCTCGGCCGATATTGAGCCGCCGGATGATGCCACAGTCGCGAAAATCTCATGATCGATCTCGGCGTTCCCGTCATCCACATTCAGCAGATTCACATGAATATTCCCGTCGCCGAGATGGCCAAAGAAAACCGCATGCACCGCCGGATATTCGGCCTCGATCAACTCGGAAACATACGCAACGAAAGCTGGCATCTCTCCAATGGGAATCGTCACATCCAACTTGTGGGGGATTCCCTGGCTACTGATCGCCACGCTCTGCCCTTCGCGCCAGGTCCACAGTCCCTCGGCTCTCGCGTCGTAGGCCAGCACCGCGTCGTCAACATCTTCGTGGTTATCCAGAAATTCCGCCAGTTGGTCAACTTCCAGCTCTTCTCCTGCAGTTTCCAGCAGCAGCGCATATTCCGGAATCTCTCGAAGCGGCCAACGCTTGTCGTGTAGCGTCTCCACGTACTCCAGCCCGGTCTTGTTCATAAATTCGGCCGCGTCCAGGTAGGCAAACCTTCGTCTGGCATCAGACACAATGCGGATCGCCGCGGCCAGGCTACTCACCGATACAAGGGCAACCGACGTGTGCTTGGGTACGGGAACCAGTCTGACTACGACCTTCGTGATGACCCCCAGGGTTCCTTCGGAGCCGCAAAGGATCGAGGCCCAATCGTAACCACTATTGTCTTTGTAAAGTCCCTCCAAGCGGCTGACCAACTGGCCGGTTCCTAATATTGCCTCGATGCCAATCAGCTGCTGGCGCGTTCCACCGTGACGAATTACGTGCATACCACCGGCGTTAGTCGAAACCATCCCGCCCAACGTAGCGCTGTCTCGGGCAGCCAGGTCAACTCCGAAGCGAAGTCCAGATTCCCGAGCTTTACGGTTAAGCTCGGCCAACGTGACCCCGGCCCCCACCTTTGCGATCTGGGAATGCATGTCAATTTCTATGCCTTGTAATAACTGAGACGACAAGATGACTCCGCCGTTGACCGGGGTTGCACCGCCGACAAGACTCGTGTTACCTCCCTGAGAGGTAACCGCGGTACGCGAACTGCGTGCAATCTCGATCACCCTTTGAACCTGCCACGGATTGACAGGTCGTACAACGCAGAGGGCCTCGCCGCGGAAACGTCCGGTCCAGTCAGTGAGATTGCCAGCCATTATCTCCGGATCTGTCACCACAGAACTAGAGCCAAAGCTTTTCCTGAGGTCGTCGACTACATCATGCAATCGCTGCTCTCCAATCCCGGCAAGACGTACCTAGCAATATTGTAATCCACGGTTGACTCTCGTTTTGAAGGAACTTCGCACCGCGCAAGTCAAACCTCTAGAAAACATTAAATACAGTTGCCAAGCCTGAGTCCCGCTTTATTGCTGACCCAGCTGCTTTCTTAGCAGGCTCTTGTCAATCTTGCCCACATTGGTAGTTGGAAGAGACTCGACGATCTCGAGCTGGTCGGGGAATTTATACTTGGCAACCCCGAATTCCTCCATCGCGGCGCGAACTTCGTCCAAAGTCAATCCTTCGCAATCTTCGCGCAAAACGATGACAACGCAGTTTCGCTCTCCGTATCTCTTGTCGGGCAGAGCTATCGCAGCTACCTGGGCGACAGACGGAAGGCGATAAATCAGATTTTCGACCTCTTCGGCACTAATTTTCTCTCCTGCCCTGTTGATGAGATCCTTGGTACGGCCTTCTACAACCAGATTGCCGCTCGAGTCCCATCGCACAACGTCTCCGGTTCTATACCAACCGTCGGGCGTAAAGGACCTGGCATTATGCTCGGGAGCTCGGTAGTATCCCCTCAAGGTGTACGGCCCCCTCGTCATGAGCTGCCCCATCTCCCCATCTCGAACCGGCATGTCATCGTCATCGACTATCCGTATCTCATCGGCCGGGCTCATAGGTCTCCCCTGGGTATTCCAGATTACTTCATCCGGATCAGTCAGACTGGTATAATTCAGCAGACCTTCCGCCATCCCGAAAACCTGCTGTAGGACACACCCAAGAACCGGCTTGACCTTCCTCGCCACCTCTGGGGCGATCTTGGCGCCTCCAACCTCTATGGCTTGCAACGATGAGAGATCATAACCTTGGTTCTCCGTCTTTGAATCTATCCATCGCTGCGCAACCGCAGGAACTGCCGCAGCCACGGTGACGCGTTCGGTACCGATCAGATTCAAACAGTAATCAGGCTCAGGACTCCGCGCCATCACGACCCTTCCTCCCGCGTACAACACGCCCAGCAGACCCGGGCATGCCAGCGGGAAGTTATGCGAGGCTGGCAGAGCCACGAGATACACGGTGCTGGAATCGAATCCGCACAACGCTGCACTTTGGCGAAAGTTATATCCATAGTCATCATGAGATCTGGGGATCAACTTTGGAAGGCCGGTAGTCCCGCCGGAAAGGAGAAACACGGCTACATCTTGAGAATCGGGACGCAATTGGTCCAAAAGCTCACGGGTTTCGAGAACTAATTCGGGAATCTGGATCAGAGACCGCAGATCCACTGAGTTTTCAAGAACCATCTCTCCAACGACGAACACCTCTTGGATCGAGGAACACCTCTTGGCCACTTCCCAGGCCATCGCCTGGTGATCAAAACCCTTGATCTGGTCAGGAACTACAATTGCTCTAGCTTGGGAGTGATCCGCAAAATAGCTCAGTTCCGTCAAGCGATGCCCAGGCAATGCCATGATTGGTACAAGTCCAATTCGCGCGCACGCATAAACCAGGGCAACGAACTCCCAACAATTTGGCAGCTGAACAACAATACAGTCGCCGGAAACGAATCCCCTTTTCGAAAGGTTTAGCGCCAGCCCATCCGCAAGCATTTCAAGCTCTTTGTATGTCAGGCGAATATCCCCGTCAGTTATTGCCTCTTTGTCGCCATACTTCTCGGCAGATTCCTTCAAGTACTGGTCTAGCGTCTTCCCGTTCCAGTACCCTAACTCGCGATATCGATTTACGAAATCCGCCGGCCAGGCGACCAATCCCTCTGCTATTTTCATGGCACCTAAATTCCTCCCTAGATAACTAAACAACAAATCAACCTCGCATACAAAATTGGGCAGGTCCTAGGCTGTCGGTAGTTTCGCGGAATCAGGTTCTCAGACTTCTTCGATTGGAACTCCAATAAAATCGGCGCGTCCGGAAAGTATCGCGGTGATTGAACGGTCCTCGTCGAAGACACCTTCAATCATCATTGACGGAATCGAGCCCGTCAAACGGCACTCCTCCGCCAACAGTATCCTCTCAACTGACGTGCCACCCCTAATGGCGACCATCGAGGGCCGGGCGTGAAGGATCTCGCCAAGACGTGCTTTTGCCAAGGCGAATCCATCTGCAGGCTCTGATATAGTTACCAACCCTCCAAATGGATGCAGTCCCTTAGATGGCGGAACTTCCAGCAACTCAAGCTGCCTGGTGCCTTCTGATGTTGCAAACATTGCAATGGTGCCGCCACGTACATCCTCGCGAATGCCGACGATGCGAGACGATGCCCTAAAGTTGTCCAGGTCAAAATCTGCTTCCAAAGGATTCGCTCCGTGTTTGGCCTTCCACCATTGGAGTGCCTTTTCCACAAAATCAGAATCTCTGCGCCGCACCTGAATGGCAGAGATCGCCCGCGTCAAGAAATGGAAAACGAACTGCTGAGGCTCGAGAGAATAGTAGTAGCTACCGAAATGCTCCCACCAGGAGAGGCTCGGCTCGGCCGCGCCTTGAATTGCGTCGACGCTAGGACGCCGAATATTCTCGTAATCAGCCAGGACCTGGCCCAAGCTCTGGTCTCGGTTTGCAAGGCATCCAGCCAAAGCGGCAGCGTCTTCCATCGCCATCTTCGTCCCTGAACCAACTGAGAAATGGGCGGTGTGGGCGCTGTCGCCAAGCAGCACAAACCTTTCGTCGTGCCATGAGCGATTCCTTATGGTCCTGAAATTTGCCCATCGCGAGTTATTTACTAGAAGGTCCGCGCCATTTATCTGGTCTGCAAACAGGCTCTGGAGATACTCCTTGCTGAAAGAGTCGCTTGGACCGGGTGGCTGCGAAGCATCAAAACTGTCCATGCCGGCCCGAAGCCATGTCGACTCGTCAGTCTCAACGATAAAAGTACCCGTACCATTGTCGATTGGATACCCGTGAACCGCAAAAACGCCGTCCTTGGACTCCTTGAATAGGAACGTCAGCCCCTTGAACTGGTAAGTGGTGCCAAACCATATGAATTTCGCTGAAGCCCTTTCGATGCTCGGGGAGAACAAGTTGATCATTTGATTTCTCACCAAGGAGTTTGCGCCGTCGCATCCCACGATCAGATCGAAATCGGCTAGCTGACCCAAATTTGCGATTGCAGTTTCAAATCTGAGATCCACCCCTACTTCAGTAGCTCTTTCATAAAGAATCTTCAGTAGCTCTTTTCGCGCGATAGCCGCCATTCCATTCCCGCCGCAGCAGAATTTCTCACCCTTTAATCGCACCTCGATCTTGTCCCAGGTCTGGCCGTAACGGCCAAGGCGGTCTCTCAGCACCGGATCAGCGGCGCCCAAGTTGGAAAGCGTCGCATCGGAAAACACAACGCCAAACCCAAAGGTGTCGTCGATCCGATTCCGCTCAAACACAACTACCTCGTCCGCAGGCGACAGCTGGCGCAGCAACGTAGCGAAAAATACCCCACCAGGCCCCCCGCCAATACAAGCAACTCTCAACCTGCTCCTCCAAACTCTCGCACCTAAAAATTCAGACTACCCTCCAGGTTCAGACATCTCAGAAGCCGTTCCAGCAAACCCTGTCGTTCCAGTTATCCTTTTGTTTGGCCCTCCATACCGGATTTGGCCCACTCGCAGTACCGCCATGGCGGCAGCACCGCCTTCGACGACACGTGTTCTAGCGGCGCTGACCACTTTCATCAGGGAACTTGACATGAGACCGTGATCTGCCACCTGCAATTCAAGCTTCGATACCATCCAGGTTGCGCACAGGCATGCGAGCTTGATTGAGTCAGGCTTTCCTCGAAATTGTCGGCCGCCAAAGGCGAACTTATCGCCGAGTAATGGACAGCGGTACTTGCGCCCTACAACGAGCCTGCTTTCCTTCAGGCTGGAGTTATGAGAGACGAGCCGACCCGACCCTTTTGTGTTGCGGTTGAGTCCCGAGCGAGAATCCACAATAGGCCCAAATGGCCAACCATTTAGATTAAGAATCTCCTCGAAAGAGCTCGGTGGCACACGAGATGACGACGCTAACCATTTGTAAAGACTGGCGCAAAGCAAATGCATTGGCTTGTTGGCGATCATCGAGTGATGACGGCTCCAAAGATATAACTGCTAGTTGCGCATCATTGCGGTCCCAGGGTTAGCCAGGTTCCAATAAATTAACCACCTGGACCAGTTGACGAGGATCCTGAAGATGCCTAACTTCGAACTGGGCCGCTCGCAAGGCGATAATCCAAAACGCGATCCATAGTTTCCTGCGGGCAAAGCCGCTTTATCTCTTGAGGGTACTATCGAGCTCCAGAAACTTTTCAGAAAAACGCGCTTCAAATTCATCGGGTATTGAGATGCGCTTGCGTCTGGAGTTCTTTCCCGAAACAAGGACGATATATGACGACCCGATGTGCAACCACTTGGCAATTGCTGAAATGGCAGCCGCAGTGGCCCTTCCGCCTACTGGGGGACTCGTCACCGCGACGGTAAGCTTTCCATTTCGGATTCTTACTTCATTACATGAAGACCTCGGCAGCACCTCGATGTCTATTACCAATTCTCACCTCCGATGAAACACCGACCAGGTTCCAGGTCCAGCTTCAGAGGACACCCCTACGAACTTTCCCCCGAGAGCATCGCATACGTCATCGGGAGATAGATAAATAGGAGTCTGGTTGCCACTTGAACTCACCCATACCAGATAGCCGCTGCTTTTCAGTATCCTGTCAACCTCGGCTGGAAACAACAGCGTATTTATGCAAACCAAACCATCGACCGAATTGTCGGGAAACGGAAGGTTGGACCCATCACCGCGGATTCGAAAGCTCTCTGGCGAAGTTGAGTTCGCCAGCATCTCGAAACTGATGTCGACGCATAACAGCGTATCGAAATAGGCCGAAAGCATAGACGAGTAAGCCCCAGTCCCGCAACCCAGTTCGATGCCGATACCCGCCGGCTTTATTCCTCCGCGCGCCACGGCGTCGAGGACCGGCAGAACCCGAGAATTGAAATCCTTGTCCTTCCACGTTAGGGCCATCTCGTCGAAAAGTTTGGTAACCTTCGACGCCCGCTCTAAAGTCCAGCCGCCAGGATCAAAAGCGACCTGGCGTGTAACTTTGCGCATTGGATGATCAGCGTTCCCGCCAATCTCGGAAATAACTCCCTCGTCCAGGCGCGACAAGTACGTCACATTGCTATCCACGGCTCCCCCTGATCTCACGGCGCAAAGGCCTTCTAGCCCTTCGCATCTCTTAGCTGATTCTCCAAATCCTTAATTTCATCTCTAATGCGCGCCGCATATTCAAACCTCAGGTCTGCGGAGGCCTTGTACATCTCCTCCTCCAGCGTCTGAATCAGCGAGACAAGCTCATCGAGCCCAAGTTCGGAGACGTCAAGCTCACGGTCGCGCTTTCGTGAGCGTTTGGAGCCATTCGGAACCACAGATTTGCTGCTCGATCTCAACTGATCAAGAATATCTGAAACTGCCTTGCGGATCGTTTGCGGTGAGATGCCATGCTCCTCGTTGTATGCCTGTTGGATGCTCCGGCGCCTCTCAGTTTCGGATATAGCCCTCTTCATAGAATTGGTGACTGTATCAGCGTAAAGAATTACAAACCCCGATACGTTCCTGGCTGCTCGTCCAATAGTTTGAATCAGCGAGGTTTCCGAGCGCAGAAAACCTTCCTTGTCAGCATCAAGTATCGCAACCAAAGATACTTCTGGCAGGTCAAGGCCCTCCCTAAGCAGATTGATTCCCACGAGCACATCAAAATCGCCTAGCCGAAGGTCTCTTAGTATTTCGATCCGTTCTAGAGTTTCGATATTCGAATGCAGATAGCGCACCCTAAGGCCAAGCTCAACAAGATACTCCGCCAGATCCTCGGACATCTTCTTAGTCAAGGTAGTGATGAGTACTCTTTCTCCCTGTGCAATACGCTCGCGGATCTCCGACACAAGATCATCGATTTGGCCTTTGGTAGGCCGAACCTGAATCTTCGGGTCCAAAAGGCCCGTAGGACGAATTATCTGCTCGACAACCTGCGCGGATTGAGAAATCTCGTACTGAGACGGGGTTGCTGACATGAATATCGCTTGATTGATCTTGTCATAAAACTCGTCGAATCTCAGTGGCCTGTTGTCAAGGGCGGAAGGCAGGCGAAAACCATGCTCGACAAGTGTCTCCTTGCGCGATTTATCACCCGAATACTGGCCATGAATTTGCGGAACGGCGACGTGTGATTCGTCGATCACCAGAAGAAAGTCGTTCGGGAAATAATCCAGCAGCGTGAAAGGGGCCTCACCGGGCTGCCTTCCGTCGAGATGCCGCGAGTAGTTCTCGATACCGTGGCAGAATCCAATCTCCGCCAACATTTCCAAGTCGAATTGGGTGCGCATGCGTAGTCTCTGAGCTTCGAGGATACGGCCGGAATTCTCGAGTTCGACGAGTCGAGCAGCTAACTCGTCCCGAATGGAATTGATGGCCCTTTTTATCGTCTCATCGCCTGCGACGTAATGGGTGGCCGGAAAGACAGCTAGTTCATCCAAAACCTGGTATTGCTCTCCCGTGAGGGTGTCAACCTTGACGATCCTCTCCACCTCTTCGCCAAACATCTCGACCCGAAATGCCATCTCCTCGTATGAAGGATGTATTTCCAGAGTATCCCCACGGACTCGAAACTTTCCTCTGACAAGGTTCATATCGTTACGTTCATAGTGCATATCGACCAGCTTGTGCAGTACCTCGCGAAGATTGAGGCCTTCGCCCACACGAAAGATTTGGAGCTTATCCATATATTCGCTTGGCGATCCAAGTCCATAGATGCACGATACCGAAGCAACAACGATGACGTCGCGCCTCGTAAGAAGGGCAGAAGTCGCAGAGTGCCGCAAACGGTCAATCTCGTCGTTAACGGATGAGTCCTTCTCTATGAAAGTATCCGAACTCGGTATGTAGGCTTCCGGCTGGTAATAGTCGTAATACGAAACAAAGTACTCAACACGGTTTTTAGGGAAAAAGTCCCGAAACTCTGAAGCAAGCTGCGCTGCGAGAGATTTGTTCGGAGCTAAAACCAGGGTCGGCTTTTGGACCGCCTCAATAGTCCACGCAATTGTGGCGCTCTTGCCAGACCCGGTGATCCCCAGCAGAGTTTGAAATCTTTGACCATTGTCGATTCCCTCCGAAAGCCTCTTGATTGCCTGAGGCTGATCACCCGCCGGAGCGTAAGGAGCGGTGACTTCGAACTTACTCACATATCCACTCTAAAAGGACCTCAATAAATTGTTCTCAGTTCCTTCCAGAGATCGGCCACCTGCTGGTCAAGCAAAGCAACATCGACAGAGTTGTCAATCACATAATCTGCCCCTGCCAGCCGCTCTTGACGGCTGACCTGAGCTGCTATCCTGTCGCTAACCTCTTCAACAGTCATAGCTCGCGACGCGACAACGCGCTCGACCGCCTGTTCTTCTGGAAGATCGACAACTATCACTTTGTCCAAGCCGTATCTTTCGACAGCATTCGTCTCGAAAAGAAGCGGAATTACCAAAATCACCGGGATCTTGTCCTGAGCGACGCACTCGATGATCCGCTTCTTCATTTCCTGTTCGATCAGAGGATGAAGTAGCGCGTTCAGTTCGCCCAGGGCCACTTGATCAGAGAACACAACGCTCGCCAATTTAGCTCTGTCCAAAGAGCCGTCACCGGCCAGCACAACCGTCCCGAATCTCTCAACCACCATTGCAAGACCCGTTGATTCCTTCGCCACGACTTCTCTAGCAATGACATCGGAGTCAACGACACAGGCCCCCAACTCGGCCAGCTTTAGAGATACAGTGCTCTTACCAGAGCCGATTCCACCGGTCAGTCCTACGATCGGCGCTGGATCGAAGCTATTGGTCATCTCCAGATTCTGTAGATTCGGAATCATTACCAATAATCACGTCAGCTGCGTCGGATCCGGTACCCTCTTCAGCTGACGCGGCTCCGCCTGCATGAACTTCCAAACCATGCTCAGCAACATATTCTGCCCAAGCAGCCTGAGCTTCGGTTTCAGGCGTGAAGTCAAGCGAATAGTCGATATGACCGATGTAATTGCCCTCTTCGTCATAAGCGTGCTCACCGAATGCTTCACGGTACTCTGCTGCGACCTCGCCACCTTCAGCGGCTTGCTTGATAGAAAGGGAAATGCGACGGCGTTGCAGGTCTATGTCGATTATCTTCACCCATAGCTCTTCGCCTGGCTGGACTACCTGCTCGGGAAGATCCACGTGGTGCGTAGCCATCTCGGAAATGTGCACTAGACCTTCTATGCCTTCGCCAACCTGGATGAACGAGCCGAATGGAACAAGCTTGGTAACCCGACCGTAAACCAGTTCGCCAACCTTGTGGGCATTGGCAAATTCTTGCCAAGGATCGCTCTGTGTCGCCTTGAGTGAAAGGGAAATTCGTTCCTTGTCCAGATCAACGTCAAGCACAAGGACTTGGATCTCGTCGCCGACTTGGACCACTGATGACGGGTGGTCCACATGCTTCCACGAAAGTTCCGAAACATGCACCAAGCCATCCATGCCGCCCAAATCCACGAAGACGCCGAAGTTGACAACCGAAGAAACTACACCGCGCCGAACCTCGCCTGGCTTGAGGTTTTCCAAGAACTCCTCGCGCTGCTCCTTCTGAGTCTCCTCCAGCCAAGACCGCCTGGAAAGAACCACATTGTTCCTGTTTTTGTCAAGTTCTATTATCTTCGCCTCGACAACCTTGCCGACATATGGCTGAAGATCTCTGACGCGCCGAAGCTCGACCAAAGAGGCCGGCAAGAATCCACGAAGCCCAATATCGACAATCAGGCCACCTTTGACAACCTCGATCACAGGCCCCTTGACGACACCATTCGCGTTCTTGATCGCTTCGATAGTGCCCCAGGCGCGTTCGTATTGCGCGCGCTTCTTAGAAAGGATTAAACGACCTTCTTTATCTTCCTTCTGCAGTACAAGAGCTTCGATCTCCTCGCCAAGCTGCACAACCTCAAACGGGTCTATATCGTGGCGGATCGAGAGCTCGCGTGCCGGAATGACTCCCTCGGATTTGAACCCAATGTCCAGAAGTACCTCATCCTTGTCAACTTTCACCACCTTGCCAAAAACGAGATCGCCATCTTCAAATTCAACGATCGTGCCGGCAATCGCCTCGTCTAGGGATGTATCCCCCAAATCATCAAAGACGATTACCCGTGGTGTGTACTCCCCTTCGAGAATCCCCTCGCCTGCCAAGGAGACCACATCGTTATCAGAGGTGCTAGTAGTTTCGGACATTTAGTTAGGTCGCTTTCTTTTCTTGCAATCTCGCTTGAGCCCATGACTAAAACTCAAGTCCTTATTAGATCAGCCACAAAAAAGGCCAAATCTAACAATGTAGATTCCAAATACATTAGCGACAATGATCGGACTTTGATGCCAGAAACCGATATCAATTGACCTGGCGAATCCCCTAAAGAGACTATTTTGCGTCTGCCCAGCTATTCCCGCTAAAAACATTGACTTCAAGCGGCACAATTAGCTGGACTGCTCTTTCAAGGACCCGCTTGACCAAATTGGCGATTGCTTCAACCTCAGATTCGCCACATTCAACGAGAACCTCGTCATGAACCTGAAGCACGAGCTCGCCATCATGTCCGGCTAATTCCTGGTCCAACTTGACAAGAGCAATCTTGAAGATATCTGCCGCCAACCCCTGAATCCCGGCATTCATAGCCTGGCGCTCCGCAGCCTCTCTCAATCGGAAGTTACTGGACGACAGCTCTGGAAGAGGCCTTACCCTGCCGAACTCCGTCGTAGTGAAGCCGTCCTTCCTCGCCTTGTCGATTGCCTGCTTCATGTAGCTATTCACCTCTGGGAATCCAGCAAAGAAAGCCTTTAGGATTGTCTCGGCCTCGGGCACCGGAATGCCAAGGCGCTGTGACAAACCGTAAGCCTCCATTCCATAGGCCAAACCGTACGCGACCATTTTTGCCTTATTGCGCTGAGACGGAGTCACCTCCTCCAAAGGGACTCCAAAGGTATAGCTGGCGGTCTGTCTGTGTATGTCTATCCCCTGGGCAAAGGCTCCAATCAAGCCGGGATCCTTCGACAGGTGAGCAATCACCCGCAGCTCTATCTGCGAGTAATCGGCAATTACCAGTTTCCTCGCCTTCGGCGCAATAAACGCGTTACGGAAGCGCCTGCCATCTTCAGTCCTTATAGGAATGTTATGGAGATTTGGATGATCGGAAGAAAGCCTGCCTGTGCGGGCTACCGTCTGGGAAAAGCTGGCGTGAATCCTGCCATCATCGCCAATCTCTGAAATAAGGCCTTCGCCATATGTCGATCTAAGCTTCTCCACTTCGCGGTATCTCATGATCTTGCCGATAATTGGGTGCAACGCCGTCAGGCGCTCAAGGCTCCGGGCATCGGTGGAATAGCCGGTCTTGGTTCGTTTTTGAGGCGGTAGCCCTAGCTTCTCGAAAAGCACCTTTCCAAGCTGCTGCGTAGAATTGACATTGAAAGGGCCTCCGGCAATTTGCTGGATCTCGCTCTGCAAGTCCAAAGCCTCGGATGCGAACTCACGCTGCAGCTGGGAAAGATACGACTTGTCGACCATAATCCCGCGGGCCTCCATCTTGGCCAAAACCGTAATTAGTGGTTTCTCGACGTTGTTGTATAGATCCTCAAGACCCCTTTCTTTAAGAGCCAGAGAAAGCGAGGAAGTAATTCCCGCTAGGGCCTGGATTCGCGCGGAAAGATAGGACTCATCCTGAACCGAATCAAGCCCAAGTGACCCCTTCTGACCCGAGAAGCTGGGGAGAACCCCTTGGATCGACCTATCGAGCCAACTCGAAGCAAGTGAATCAAGCGTGTAGCTCGTAGCTGATGAATCAAGCAAATAGCCCGAGACAGCCCCGTCTATATCGACAGGAAACACGAGCCCGAATGACGAGTAGGCCCATCTCAGCACTTCTTTGAGCCCAATACCGCTCAAAGCTCTGGGAGCGTTGGAAACTGATCGGAATATCTCGCGCGCCAATCCGGAATTGCCAAGAACCTCAGACGGTATGACAAGAACCTGCAAGTCGCCAGAATCTGACTTGCTTGCCAGCCCCATCAAGCTCGGCAGAGAACGGCCGGGAACACCGTCCCAAATGACCTCGATAAAAAGAGCCTGGCTTGACTCGCGCGACGCATCGAAGAACTCGTCCACATCGCTTGCTTGATTGGCCTTCCTGATCTGCGCTGGCAGAGCTGGAACCCAAGCTTCGGCTTCCTTCGCCTCGGGAACATTCGTCCCTGGAGATATCCGCGACGCAAATACGGCCAGAGTTCGATCCCAGATACGATTGAACTCCAAAAAATGGAAAAGATCCTTGGCAGGCCCCGGCACCCATGATCCGAGCTGCAAATCGTCCAGGGCTACCCCCAATGGCACGCTACGAATCAAAGGAGTTAGCTGCACGTTGAGTGACAGCTGATCCCGATAGTCATTGAGTGACGTCTTGAGTTTTGGCGTCAGTTCGTCAAGATGCTCCAAGATTCGCGAAACTGAGCCGTAATCGTTTATCAGTTTCGCGGCAGTCTTTTCGCCGATTCCTGGGACTCCGGGAATATTGTCGGACGGATCCCCCCTCAGCGCTGCGTAGTCCGGATACGATTCGGGCCTTACGCCGGTTCTCCGCTCTATTCCTTGAGAGTCCAACAATTCGTAGTCACTCACGCCCCGCCGGTTGTAGAGCACCCGCACATACGGGTCTGAGACCAGCTGGAAGCTATCCCGATCACCGGTCACAACGATCGTCGGGATCTTCCTTAGCTTCGCCGCCTCGGCAATAGTTGCGATCACATCGTCTGCTTCAAAGCCTGGAGCTTCGATCACGTTGATGCCGAGGCTCTTTACGACCTGTTCGATTAGTGGCAACTGCGATAAAAGCGATTCAGGGGTCTTCTTTCTAGTGCCCTTGTATTGGGCAGACAACTTATCCCTAAACGTGGGCTCAGGATTGTCGAAGGCAACCGCAATGTGCGTCGGCTGGTGATCTTTGACCAGAATGAGCAGCATTTGAACGAATCCGTGAATCGCGTTGGTGTACTGGCCCGATGAAGTTATCATCGTCTCCGGCAGGGCAAAAAAGGCACGGAATGCCAGTGAAAACCCGTCCAAGACTAAAAGCTTTGCCACCTTTGCCATGCTAAATGCTCGCATTCCCGGACAAGACCGATTAGATGACGCCGCCAATACATTGGGGAAAAGCTTGTCGGATTGGAAACAAGACTGCGACGGCTATTTCGATGGAGCCAGTTCTCCCGAAATGATCTTGCGCGCAACTTGTGCCATCGAGCTTCTTGAATCCATCGCAGACTTTTGAATGAATCCGAACGAATCAGTTTCCGTCATATAAAACGAATCCATTAGGATCCCCTTGGCACGATCGACAAGCTTTCTTGTTTCTAGCTGCCGACTGGCGCGCTCGGCCTGGTCGGATAGATTTGCGACTTCCTGTTCCAGGACGATCTTCTCCTGGAATCTTGCCATTGCCAGCTCGATCGCCGGAACAAGATCTGAAGCCTGAAACGGCTTGACCAGGTAGGCCAAGACTCCGGCATCCCTAGCTTGCTCGACAAAGCTTCTCTGCGAAAATGCCGTAAGAATGACGACTGGGCATATGTTGTCCCGGGAGAGCTCAGACGCGACCTCAATGCCATCCTTGCCCGGCATTTTGATGTCCAAAATCGCGAGATCGGGCCTTAAGGAACGGACCATTTCGATGGCTTCCTCACCGTGGCTAGCTGCGCCCACGACATCGTATCCCTCTTCCTCAAGAATCTCCTTGAGATCGAGCCGAATTATGGCCTCGTCTTCAGCTATCACCACTCTTAGTGCCACAGCAATCCTCCTGCATCTCGCATCTGGAACGTTCCGCTTTTAGCCTGAATCTCCATGCAATCCATTCAAAATCCGACCTCTGGAAAGTCAACGTCGAAGTGTGTAGCTTATGCTGAAACAGTATAGAAAACCTCCTTGCCATCCGGCATCGAAACTTAGACCGTCAAAATCAGGTGAAAATGTTCATACGACAGCTGCCACTATGGATAGCCCAAACCAACTGCTGGATAGTATCGCGTTCACCGAGCGATTCCGAGTGCGTACTTGTGGACGTTCCACCCTCGCCAGAGGAGATCCTTCAAGTATTAGTGGCCAATGGATTGAGGCCTGTTGCAATTCTCGCTACGCACGGACACATTGACCACATTGGAGGCGTTGCCTCCGTGTCCCGGTCAAGGCGGGCATCAGATTCGGACTTGCCCGTTTACATAAACAGCCGCGATTTGCATATGCTCGCAGATCCGATAGGCACCTCTGGCATGCTGGCGCAAGAACTGACGAAAACTGGGATCGACCTCCGGAGCCCCGAAGTGATCATGGACTTGGAGGACGGAGACAAATTCAGCGGATCCGGCATGGTTTTCGAAACTCTGCACACTCCCGGCCACACCAAGGGATCGGTCTGTTTGCTTGTCAACGATTCCGAGACCACCGAGACACTCCTTTTCTCCGGCGATCACCTTTTCAAAGGATCGATCGGAAGAACCGACTTGCCAGGAGGATCTTACGAAGAGCTGGTGGAATCGATGCGTTCCAAAATTCTGCCGCTCGATGACGATATCTTTGTCCTGCCGGGTCACGGAGAGACCACCACAATTGGCGCTGAACGGGCCAGAAATCCGTTTCTAGCCCAAATGTAAAATTTTGTGACGAAAATTACATATTTCGAAGCCGTGCCTCGCGGTCTCGAATATAATTTCAATATCAAAGAACTAGATTATGTGCTGCGGAAAACTGCTGTCATCCTTGGCCGTTCTTCAACCATCTAATCGCAGATGCAGCCTTGATTTGTTCCAGGCCAGTGTTTCAAAAGCACATTGGCTTGATATGGGAAATCCCAGAGAAGTAGCATCGGTCATTGTGACGTAAGTAGCAATGGCTAACCACACCTTCGCTCCGTGGAAGAGCGCCAACTGAAGGGAATCGTATGGCAGAAACTCGCTTACTTATAGACCCCTATAACGACTGGGTGAAAGAAGAAGGAATACCGGTCTATGACGAATTCGGCTTTGACCTGCTGATGCTGGACTTAAAACCGTGGGCCCGCATGGGTGCCAATGGCGCGTTTGCGTTGGTTTCAGGTCGTGGGGACTATCTTGACACTTTCGTCCTCGAAATTCCTGCAGGCGGATCCAGTGAACCGCAACGACACCTATTCGAAGAAGTCGTATATGTATTGGAAGGACACGGCAGTACAACCATAGAAGGGCCCGACGGCACGAAGCATTCGTTCGAGTGGGGACCCAAGAGCCTATTTGCAATTCCGCTGAATGCCAAATACCGTCACTTCAATACGAGCGGTACCAAATCGGCCCGCTTTGTTTCCACCACCAACCTGCCGATGATCATGAAGCTCTTTCACGACTACGATTTTATATTCAATAATCCCTATGACTTCGTCGGCCGTATGGGTGAGAACCGCTTTTTTGAAGGCGAGGGAGAATTCATCCCTCACCGCCCCGGGCGGCACATGTGGGAAACGAACTTCGTACCTGACTTGAGCACCTTCGCCCTCAAGGAATGGCAGGACCGCGGGGCCGGTGGCTCCAATATTATGTTTGCGCTCGCTCAGGGAACCATGCATGCCCATATGTCTGAAATGCCAGTGGGAACCTACAAGAAGGGACATCGCCACGGCGCAGACTTTCACATCTTCCCGGTGACTGGCCACGGCTACTCTATCCTTTGGTTCGAGGGCGACAAGGACTTTCGCCGTTTTGACTGGCAGCACGGCAGTGTTTATGCACCAGAGGACATGATGTTCCATCAGCACTTCAACACCAGCCCAGAACCGGCACGCTACCTAGCTGTGGCATTCGGAGGCCTGCGTTTCCCATTCAGCCAGGACAAGGTCAAGGTATTCCAGGGGATGGACGTCAGCCTCAAAAAGGGTGGCAAGCAGATTGAATACGAAGACCAGGACCCCCGCATTCACCCAATGTATATCGAAGAATTGACTAAGCACGGGGCAAAGGCCAACATGGATCACTTTATTTCTGCAAACAGCTAGTGGGCCACGACCACAACCACGGCTTCGATTTCTCATTGCTCGGAAATGAGGACTTGGGATCTCTGGATTCTGAGCCCTCCTCCGAGGGGAACGACACAGCCACTTGGCTCCTCGACAATGTAGAACTGATCACGGTAGGTGTGGATGTCGGCTCATCCACCACGCACCTCGTGTTTTCAAAGCTGCACCTTCAACGCCTCGCGCAGTCGCTTTCGAGCCGGTTTGTAGTTGTCGAACGTAATGAACTCCACCGCTCGCCAATTCTGTTGACACCGTTTACGACTGACGGCGCCATCGACGTCGCAAAGCTTTCTGAGTTCGTAGACCAAAGTTACCGCAGTGCTGGAGTCGCGCATGACGACGTGGATACGGGAGTCGTCATACTCACCGGAGTGGCGCTAGAGCGCCAGAATTCGCGCGCGGTCGCGGAACTCTTCGCGGCCCACGGAGGCAAATTCGTCTGTGCTTCAGCAGGCCACAATCTCGAAGGCATCCTGGCGGCGTTTGGATCCGGAGCTGTTGCCTTATCGAGAAGACAAAAGCGGGAAGTGCTTCATATAGACATCGGCGGCGGCACGAGCAAGCTGGCTCTGATCCGAGATGGCGAAGTCCTGGAAACCTCTGCGATCTCCGTCGGGGCGAGGCTGCTCGCCTTCGACGAGAACGATGTTCCGATCCGCATCGAGAATGCCGCCTATACCATCGCCGAGTCGCTTGGAATAGACCTCAGGCCCCAGAAACCCCTTACCGAGTCCGAAAAGGAAAGCTTTGCCGAAGCCATGGCCAAGGCTCTGCTTGCCAGTGCTTTGGCGGAGGACGAAACCGAACTCTCGAAGCAACTGATGCTCACTACCGAGCTATCCAGAGGACCCGTTGAGAATTCCCTCATTTCATTTTCTGGCGGCGTCTCGGAATACCTATATGATCGTGAGACTCACGTATTTAACGATTTGGCCATGCACCTCAGCAAAGCCGTGAAAAAAGAGCTCCGGAGCCGCAACCTAAACATAACCCCGACGGGTGAGGGGATTCGAGCCACGGCGATCGGAGCGTCGCAGTTCACCGTTCAGTTGAGCGGAAACACAATATTACTATCAGAAGAAGTCCAGCTGCCCCTGCACAACCTTCCAGTTGTAAGTCCGAAGATTCCGTTGATCCCTACGCGGGAGACAGTGGCCCAAGGAATTACAACCGCTCTAGCACGTCTCGATCTTGACGATCTGCAATCACCAATATGCGTCTATCTCCCTTGGCGAGGCGATGCAGAGTACTCGATCCTTTTCTCCCTCGCTGCCGGCGTAAGCGACGCACTTCGTCATCTGTTGGCGCCAAAGCGCCTTCCGTTGGTGTTGGCGCTTGACGTCGACTTGGGAGCAGCACTAGGAAGGCTACTCGTCGAAGAACTTGGATTCGATTCGCCGATCATATCCATTGACGGTGTTGAGCTGCGTGAACTCGACTATGTGGACCTCGGAACACCGATCGAACCGACAAACGTGCTTCCGGTAATGGTGAAATCTCTGGCGTTTCCCACGACCGCGATTTAACTCATTCTTGCCCTGGTGGGCCGAGCCTCTCTCCGGTAGCCTTCCGCCGACTCAGATCGGCTACAATTCCAGGCCGAAGAACGAGCTCATCTCCTCTGACGCCGCAGTTAGCACAGATGCGATCTCTTTGATCCGGGAATTGCTCATCCGGGTGGTGGGAACCGAAATATTGATCGCAAATCGCGCAGGAACCAAGTTCGAGATTATCGCCACGCTGACCGAGGAAACTCCTTCCTCGCTCTCCTCGCGCTGGCTGGCATATCCGCGTTGCCGAATTCGATCCAATTCCTCCATCAGGTCTTTCCTGTTAGAAATGGAATGATCGGTCATTTTAGACAGGTCCTCGCTCGGGTACAGTCTCAAGATCTCCGAATCGGAAAGCTGGGCAAGAATAGCCCTGCCGGTTGAAGTGCAATGCGCATGCATCGATTTTCCCATTCTGGATGCCACGCGTACTGGACGCGGACTCTCAATGGCGTCAACGAAACGAACCAAGGACCCGTCCAAGACTCCCAAATGCACGGTTTCCTGAACCTGATCGTTCAGCCTTTCTAGGATCGGACGGGCCCTGGTGCGAACATCAAGCTTGTTGAGTAGAGAAAAAGCTATATTCGTCAAGGCGGCGCCAGACTGGTAAACCTTCGTGTGCGGATCCTGTCTTACGAATCCCCGATACTGAAGCATTGCAAAAAGCCGGTGAGCAGTGGACGAGGCCACCCCAAGGTAGGCGCTGGCATCTGTCAGACGCACCTCCGACCGCTCACCAAGCAGTAAGATCAGCCGTAGGGCATTATCGACCGAGGCGATAGGATACTGAGGGCTTTGGTGGTCCGGGTCAATAATTGGCTTCTGCATATCAGAATTATAAACTGCGATCGTCAATATTACAATGACCGACGAAAACAATTACCATCCAGCGCAAGTCCCCTTACCGCCACAGACTGACCACGAAGGCCAACGGATCTACTTGGCCTTACCGGGCAATAGGTCATTCAAGAGGTTCAAAGGCCTAGAAATGTCGGTCTCGTTCTCCAAGAGCCTCCTGCACTGAATCATCGCTCTAGGCCAATTTACGGTGACCACTCCGCAAAAGTTACCGGAATGGTCAACATAAACCGCTGCGAATCTGTTCTCGTTGGAAGGATCCTCGACGACGACAAAGTCCGCGACACGAGCAGTTTCACCCGCAATCTGGATCTTCCAATCATACTGGTCGCTCCATACATAGGCAATTGGGGCGTAGCTCACGATGTTGCTTGGATTGACTATATTGTGCGCGACGCAAGCTGCTTGTTCAACGGCATTTGTCCAGTGTTCGACGCGCACGAGCTCCTTGCGCTTCGGGTGGAACCATCGGGCCACATCGCCGACGCCAAAGATATTTGCCTGTCCGTCCGCCCGGCAGTACTCGTCGCAGACCAGCCCATTATCAATCAGAAGTCCTGAAGAAGCCAGCCATTCGGTGTTTGGAACCGCGCCGATTCCCACCACGACGAGGTCACCATAAAGCAGCCTGCCATCCGTCAGCTCAACAGTCAGATCGCCCTTTGACCCGGTTATCGCCTCTACTCCATTGCCAAAATGCGTTGCCACCCCATTGAGGTGATGGAGCTTGATAAACAGCCTTCCTACTGGGTCCCCTAGGACTCTTCCCATTGGCACTTCGAGTGGGTCCACGATCGTGACCTCCAGCCCGTGATGCCTGGCCGCGGCCGCGACCTCAGCCCCGATGAATCCGCCTCCCACCACTATCACAGATCGGGCGCCATGGAAATCTTTCCTAAGCCTCTCCGAATCGTCAAGCGTCCGCAAGAGATGGACCCCATCCTTTGCTTCCCAAGGCGATAGCCGGGCCCTCGCCCCAGTCGCGACGATCAGATTGTCATATCCGATCCTGCCGCCATCTTCCAAAGTAATCTCGTTGCCTGCTACATCAATTTTTTTAGCGCCAACCCCCAGCTTGAGATCTATTACCAAGCTGTTGATTTCTGCTTCTGAAATCAAATTGACCCTGTCGCGCCCCAGCGACTCGTTGAGATAGCCCTTGGAGAGCGGTGGCTTGTCATAGGGCAGATGAGACTCAGCGTCGACAACTATGAGCTCTCCGGCATACCCCTGAGAACGCAGAGCCTGGACAGTCTTGATACCTCCAACCGAGGCACCGACTACGACGGTCCGCGATCCCACTATTCCTCAATCCGTAATGCCGATACCGGGCAACTCCGAACAGCGGCTTCCACCCTAGACCTACTGCCTTCAGGAAACTCCTCCTCTAACACAACCACAACGCCGTCATCGTTTATATCAAAAAACTTCGGCGCCTCCATCACGCAATTGGCATAACCTTGACAAAGATCCAAATCAGCCTTTATTACCGGCAAAGCTCTACTCCTTTTTTTCTCATTGTATTTGACAGCCGTCTAAATCCCTATAGGTCAGGACTTTATGCCAATTCCTCCATCAGGATGGATGACACCGCCCGTTATACCCCTAGATCTCCGCGATGCCAGGAATACATAGCTCCAAGCGTGGTCAGCCCCTGAAAGAGCAACCTTCAATGGAACTCTGCCGGCTAGCTCGGCTTCCCTTCCCGGAGTGTCATTGAGCCTGCGGGAATCCAAGCCCAGGGCGCTTGCGCCTCGAAGATCAGTATTGAGAGTACCCCCAGGGGCAACTCCGTTGACACGGATATCGGGTGCAAATTCGTTGGCTAGGGTGATAACAAGTCCACGTACCGCGAACTTTGACGAGACATAAAGCACCCCGCCCCTGCCGGGAAAATACGCCGAGGTCGACTCAGTGAGGATCACATTGCCTTTTGACTCCCTAAGCGCAGGAAGCGCGGCTTTTATCGAATGAATGTGACCCTTTACATTAACGCTGTATATCTCGTCGAAAGCCTGGTCAATGACATCAGAGTCCAAATCCGATAACCCTCGATAAAAGTCGAAAATGCCTACGCAATTGACAAGCACGTCTAGTCCGCCGAATCTGTCAACAGTCTCGGAAACCGCTTTCTCATTGGCATCGCGCGTCGTCGCATCGCCGCAGGTAACAACTACCTCCGGCAACATGGCGGACACCGCTTTGCATTTGCTCTCATCTTTCTCCAGGACGCCAACACTTGCGCCCTCGGAGATGAAGGCGTCCACCACGGCACGGCCGATGCCTGAGCCGCCTCCAACCACTAAGGCGCGTTGGTCCTGCAACCAGCCGTCACTCATTGGCCTGACCCGCCTCGATCGGGCCATACGGATTATTGATAAGCAGTGACAACGAATCCTGATTCTGCCAGGTAAGGGCCTCCAGCTCGAGTGGGCACAGCGCAATCGAGTACCCCGACTTGGGCGAACTGATCAGAAGGCGCGTTCCATTTCGCGTATGAACCTTGCGAACATGAACCTCTGCGAACTCGTTTCCAAGCTCGATCACCGGCTCCTTTGGATCGCTGACGGGCTCCAATCGAATATCTTTCATAGGAAAATCGCTAAATTCTGCATTCTCACCACAGATTCATCCATGATGACAAGCCTTTTTGCTAATTTGAGCATTCCCGCCTCACGACGGAGGATGTCCTCGCGAGTAGCCGATATAAAGTTCGGCTCCCTGTTGTCACCTCGGCTCCTGAATAGCAGTACCGCTGACTGAACGAATAGCTCTGCGGGCGTCTCCGTCTCGAAAGACCGCACGTTTGTGATGTAATGCCGCAACCTGGACGGGGGATCCTCGGTCCAGGCGTGCTCGGTCGCGAATCTGGCCACGCGAAGTTTGAGCGAATACAAGTCGTCGTCGAAATGAGCCATTCCGGGTGACGTATCGAATTCAGAACTCCGCGCGGTTGTGACTCTCACCGGGACCAAGTAATGAATGTCATCACTTAAATTCTCAAGCCACTCATCGTAGAGTTGAGCGTCCAAAAGATAACTTTCATCCACCAAGAATTGGTGGGCTTCATGGTGCCTGGGATCGGCGAATGACAAGGGCTTCAATCCGGTGGTGTCCATCCTCAAGGTCGCCATCACCTGCCGCCGCCCTTCGAATCCGCCGCCGCGACCTTCTCTCCCATGACCAGCTGGACTTTTTGATCGAGCGGCTTTTCGATGCAGTCAGCCCACTCTTTCAGCAGTGCGCGCTGATTGAATTCTCCGTAGCCCACATAGGCCAGGCCCGGACCATGGAAGTCCGCCAAAGGCTTATTCAAGGGCTTATCAGTACTGGTTAAACCCATGCGGCTATTGAGGAGCAACCTTCTCGCCATCGAGCCGCCTGCCAGAGAGGTGATTGACACCCAGTTCTCGACATCGTCCTGTTCGAACATTCCGGTACTGCCAAAGCACATCAGATAACCCTTGTAGGATGCCTCTTTGAATTCCTCGCTAGCATTTTTGTCGACAATGAACCAGGAAAGAATCTCGGTCTCTGTGGCGCTTATTGGCTGCCAAACCCGCATGGTTATGAACGGCACGACCTCGTCGTCATCCGCGTTGGCGTCAACCTTCGGCCAGTTGTGGACAAGGGAAAAGGTGGGAAACAATGTAGCGGCGGAAATCATAAACCCGTCCTCGCTAATAAGCCGCTGCTGTTCCGAAGACCAGGTACGTTCCATGCGATCGATCATCTCGTCGTTATAACCCACGTAGCGCAATCGCTCTCGAAACGTACCTGGCGGCAGCTTGTAAGTAGTGCCCCCGCCCTTATCGCACCAGTAGAGGGCCCCCTCTTTGCGCTTAGCGCCAGTAGGCTCTCGGAACAGCCCAATCTCTACGACACTTCGATGAGTCTGCGGAGTATGATAGCTGTCACCCGCTGCGTTCTCCGCGCCAATTTTCCAGTTCGATTTGACTCTCCAGCGCTGCGGTCCGCGAACCTCTACGCCGTCATCGCTTTGCCTGGTATAGAAATCAAGGTAATAAGCAAAGTCACCCAGAAATTCCAGAAATGGTTGGGCATTTGGGTCGAGATTAACGAAAATGAGACCATTGAATGTTGCAACCGATGGCGCAGGCAAAAGTGATTGGCCGTTTTTTGTGAACCCATCCTCGCCGCCGTAGGCTTCGTTGTGGAAAGGCAGCCCGACCAGTTTGCCGTCATTTCTGTATGACCATCCGTGATACGAACAACGAAAATGAGAAGCATTCCCCAGCTCAGCCCGGCAAATCTGCATGCCCCTGTGCAGGCACATGTTGAACATCACACGGACTTCACCTGTTTCATCTCTTGCCACGATGAAGTTGTCCTCGAGAATGCGTCGCACCACGTAATCGCCGGGCGCTGGAATCTCTGACTCATGAGCAAGAAAAATCCACGAACGCTCGAAAATATGCTCCTTTTCGAGCTTGAAGACTTCCTCATCGTTGTAAACATATGCCGGGATCATCCCACGTCTCACGTCTGCAAGCATTAGAGATAGATCGTTCATCTGCAGCTCCGATCTCTGTCGCACACACTCTGTACTTCTGTCTGACAGAAGTACTCTCTGTAGTCACTTTTACTACAAATATACCCGGTAACCGAAGCCTGGGTGCTCGATTACTGGCAACCAGAAAAACTGCGTGTCGTCTGTTGGCTTATCGCTCGGAGCGACGTCGGTGCCTGATTACCCCATCTGCTGCCGGCCGATTGCTTGCAACTGAGCTGAATAACTGTATAAAGCTGCCTTCAACGCAAGGCATTCACGCCGAGACAGTCCAATTCTTGAAAAATATTATTTTGATATCCGACTATGCGAAAAAAGATTGATCCCCTTTCGCAAAAGTTTAGCCGATATTTTTCCTCATTAAACACAGGATCGCCCACAGGCATCCGAGCAATCCGGATACCTGGGGCGACCCCAAGTCTTGACTTCCTTTTTAAAAACTAGCCAGCTGATCCAGACAGCGGTGTTCCGCCAGGACCCGATACCGGAGTAAACGAGCTGCCGTTCCATACCGTCATATAGACGTCCTGGGTGCTCAAACCGCGATGGTCGCTAGTCGACGTGTTGTATACACCAAACACGCCTGCCACGTTGTGAAGGTTTTCCATGTAGTTGAGAATCTGTGGCGCGGTTGCCTTGATGCCCAACTTCTGGATAGCGCCGATCAGCAGCTGAGCCGGGTCCCACGAAAGTCCCCAAGCATCCCCTGGATGCCCACCGGCGGCTGCAACGGCTGTGTCAAATGCCTGAACCTTTGCCTTTACAGCGGCATTGGTAATATCTGCCGGCGGCAAATACAGTGAGCCCGTTGGGAAGTACAGCGTCTTTGGAAGGATAGACCCGAAGTGCGTAAGCTCTGCGTAAGCCGCATTGCCATCCGTCGTAACGGTTGGAATGTCTTGCATGCCCAGCGAGGTCATGCCGTTAAGCACCGTGCCCAAAGGCGTTCCAGTGGTCCAGATGATCAAGGCCTGAGGATTTGCCGCCTTGATAACCGAAAGCTGAGCAGAAACGCTTACAGCCGTTGGATCGAAGGTCTGATGTGTCAGAAGTTTGAATGACGAAAACTCTGGCTTCGCCAGCGTAGCCTGCAACTGCTTGAATCCGTCGACGCCGCTGCCGTCCGTTGATGTTATGGCAGCGATGTTCGTAAGCCCTTTGGACTTCAAGAAAGTTAGGTAGGATTGGGCGTCAAACTTCGTAGAGATTCCGGCAGAAAAGATCATGCTGCCTGCCTTGGGGTGAGTTCCTGGACTCAGGTCGTAGACGAAAGGCCCACTTGATGTCGCCAACGCGTCAACAGATGCGTCAACCGCGACAACGGAACCGTTGAAAATCAAGGGAACATTCGCGCTCACAAGATGCGTAGCATAAGAGACCGCAGTCTGCGGAGTTGACTCGTTGTCTTGAATATCCACCTGCAAAGGATGCCCATCAATTCCACCCTGCTTGTTCGTCAGCGCAACCAGAGCCTGCAGAGACTTGGCCTCGCGGCTTCCCAGGAACGAGGCCGCCCCGGTTTGAGAAATTATCGCGTGAATAACATAAGGCGTGCCTGATGCTGCTCCACTCGCTGAGGATGTCGACGTAGCTGAAGCGGCGTTCGAAGAACTCGAACTTGATCCGCATGCAGCGAGCACTGCAGCGCTGGCTACGCCGAGCGCTACGATACGTCCCTTTCCCCAATTGCGCCTGTGTGACGCCTTATCCGTACGGAAATTCATTCAATCCCCCGAAAGATCGTGACCCGACCGATTCGAACCGGGTCCTTTGTCAACAAAATACATAGCTTTGGCACCACTCCCGCGGGGCCATTTTCATATCTAAACGCGAACGCCAATGTTATCAAATACAGAGTGACATTCTCGAATGCAGAATACCCTATCGAGAACCTCATTGCAAAACAGCCATCAAACCGGAATTTCTTTGATATGAACGGGTTGGCACCAGCACCAACATCCGCAAACCTCGCTCTACGAAGACACGGCCGCCGCAGTGTGTGAAACAAAGACCTAATGGAGATTTGATTGTCTGTTCGTTCCCGGGGCACGAATATGTCGACTCCGCACCCAGCAAAGAAGGCCGCCTTCAAACGACCGGTTACCCAGTCGCTCGAGACGGCCTCCAAAATGAAGCGTCAAGCTAAATTAATTAGCCCTGCAAATTACTAGCCCGCAGAACCTGAACCGGACGCCAAAGGCGTTCCACCCGGCCCTGAAACCTCAGTGAAGGAACTCCCGTTCCATACCGTCATATAGACGTCCTGGGTGTTTAGACCACGGTGATCACTGACAGATGTGTTGTAAACGCCATACACACCGGCCACGTTGTGAAGGTTCTCCATGTAGTTGAGAATCTGCGGCGCGGTTGCCTTGATGCCCAGTTTCTGCAGTGCACCGATCACCAGCTGAGCCGGGTCCCACGAAAGTCCCCAAGCATCCCCAGGGTGACCACCAGCAGCCTGGACGACAGTGTCAAATGCCTCAACCTTGGCCTTGACGGCGGCATTGGTAATATCTGCCGGTGGCAAATATAGCGCGCCTGTCGGGAAGTACAGCGTCTTAGGCAGAATAGACGAAAAGTGCGTCAACTCCGAGTACGCTGCATTGCCGTCGGTCGTAACTGTTGGCAGATCCGACATTCCCAGCGAGGACATCGCCTGGAACACGGTTCCCACGGGTGTACCGGTCGACCACACGATCAACGCCTGCGGCTTTGCAGCCTTGATAACAGACATCTGAGCAGTTACGCTAACAGCGGTGGGGTCGAATGTCTGGTGAGTGAGCAGCTTGAAGGACGAAAACTCCGGCAGCGCCAGGGTAGCCTGCAGCTGCTTGAATCCGTCGACGCCACTGCCGTCCGTTGATGTTATGGCAGCGATGTTCGTAAGCCCTTTGGCCTTCAAGAAGGTCAGGTAGGATTGCGCGTCAAACTTGGTAGAGATTCCGGCAGAAAAGATCATGCTGCCTGCCTTGGGGTGAGTTCCTGGACTCAGGTCGTAGATGAACGGACCGCTGGAGGTAGCCAAAGCGTCAACCGATGCATCGACTGCGACTATTGATCCGTTGAACAGCAAGGGAACATTGGAACTTATCAGGCTCGTTGCGAAAGAAACCGCTGTCTGAGGAGTTGACTGATTATCCTGGACATCGATCTGTACCGGATGGCCATCGATTCCACCTTGAGTGTTGGTAAGCGCGGCCAAACCCTGCAAGGCTTTAGCTTCGCGGCTTCCCAGGAATGCGGCTCCCCCGGTTTGAGACACAATCGCATGGATCACATAAGGCGTACCTGATGCGCCTCCACCCGCTGCGCTCGTTGTGGTGGCCGATCCAGAACTCGAAGAACTCGAACTTGACCCGCAAGCCGCAAGAACCGCTGCAGCGGCTACGCCGAGCAAAAGAATGCGCCCCTTACCCCGTTTGCGTCGAAGAGACGCACTACACGTTTGCATATTCATGTATCCCCCTAATGAGTAGGACCTCCAAAAACAAACTGGTCTTTGGGTCCTAATAACATATTGATACTGCTAGCTTTGCCTCTAAGAGAGAGGCAATGTAAACCTCAATCAAATCCAAACCGACTGATCAAGAAGCAGAACTACTATCCGGAATTAGCTAAAAAACCGCCATCAAGACAGTTACGTGTAACCCAACTAATCCCCACAACTCCGACCTGTATCATTCGGTTGTGACTTGACTGCCACAAATTAATAGATTGCATACAATCGGCCCCATTTTTGGGGTTGAGCAAGAATATATCATCATGGTCCGATTATGTTTTCACTAAACGGATAAACCATTCACCTTTCCGGAAATACTGGTTCGCGGCGATTTCTTGGTCCCCTAGCGAAATTGCTTACATGAGCGCGGCGCAGGCGTTCGTGCAGACGTGATTTTCTATGGCTACGACATCAGATCCAAAGGAAAATTCCGGACTTAAGAAATTCTCACCCTCACCAGGCAATAGCGGTGGTCCAAGATCGGAATCGTAATACCAAGCCGAAGGTGCCATATCGCCGGTTTCCGTAAAGCAACGATGCGAGGCAATCGCAAGCAGAAACCTTCTTCCAATCGAAGATTCAAACATTCCGCCCGCATAACACCCGATATCGAACTCCGCCAGCATCTCCAAAGTCCTGTGCAGGGAGAACAGGGAGCCGAATCGAAACGGCTTCACGACAAATCCCAGGCCATCTGAGAAGTACTGCAGGTCGTTGACGACCGCCTGGGAGGAAGTTGTTTCATCTAGGAAGATCCGCGATTTGAAAGAGCGGGCAAGCTCAACGTAACCAATCAGCCCTAGATCGCTTGTGGGCTCCTCGACGAAAGACAATCCCTTGTTTTCGAGGCCTGTAATCAAGCCCAATTCATCGCGGGAAAGAGACCCGTTAAAGTCCAACACGACCTCCACAGAGTTAAAATCGAAGGTCCTTTCGACAAACTCAAATGCCCGATCCTTGTTTACTTTAAGTTTGATTCTCCGAACACCCTGCTGAACGGCACGCGCAATTTCACTTAGGGCGTTATCGTAACCACCCAATGTACCGATGGAGACACCAAAGCCCAACCTGCGGCTTGACAGGTAGGAATCGGATTCAAACAACTCTGCAAGATAATCGGTTATGCCTATCCCCGCCCCCTTGGCTAAAAGGTCCAAAATGGCGCACTCCAGCGCGAACCGGGAAGCACCGTTTCCTACGAGCCAGTCGAAGCTTTGAAACCCCACCTCACGCTGTTCGACCACCTGGGGAAGGAGAAGGCTGCGCAACAAATAATCACTGCCATTCGACCATTCAGACGAGTAATTCGGCAGATCAAGCACAGGAACTTCGCCGAACCCTACAAGTCCGCCGGAGCCGAGCTCGACAATCGAAACCCTCCTGCCCGAATGATTCTGACGTGCGCCATGCACGTCGCTAATCAGGTGAACGTCGCATGCGTGAAGCACAGCATGATCGATACGAATCGTCCGTTTCATATTTGTGGCCCTTCCCAGACATGCAGCAACGCCAAGATACCGCCGCTGCCGTCGATCCGACAACCCCGCAGGCGCCGCCTGCCAGCTTCTTTCTTACACGGAACAGAACATCACCATACCAACGTTCGAATTCGCGGTTATTCGAATAGTTGAATTAGATACCTCGATCTCGCATTCCTAGCCGAGAGCGACGACCAAATTAATAAGGAATCATCTCGCAATTCTCCGCCAACCACCCGATTTTGAGAATTCACAAAGAGTTTCCTCTGTAGCCATACAGAAGTTACCAACTGTTAACCCGTTGAAGTTATCGTCAAGTTGTATCAACGAATCGATTGAATGCAATCCGTTCATTTATAAGAGTGTTAGGGAGCGAAAACTAATGATCGAGCAGAAAGAGGATACAAACGGGCTTATGTTTGAGAACCTCGACCCAGACACATTACTTTCAAAAAACGAAAACTCCAGCTCCCCCGACACCATTATCTCCACGAACAACCTCACGCTCGGTTTTGGACAGAAGACGGTCCTTTCAAACATAAACCTCTCTGTTCAAAAAGGAACGATAACCGCCTTGATCGGCCCGTCCGGTTCTGGCAAAACTACCTTTTTGAGAAGCCTGAACAGAATGAACGACGGTATAAAAGGTTACCGACAAACCGGTGACGTGCTCTTCAATTCGGAAAGTATCTGGGCTTCCAACATCGACCTTCTGGCGCTAAGGCGAAAAGTTGGCATGCTTTTCCAGCGTGCCAATCCGTTTCCAATGTCAATAGAGCAAAACGTGGTCGCTGGGGTTAAGGCACACCGCATTGCAAAGAAGCCGCAACTCAAGCAAATAGCCCGGATGCGACTTGAGGAAGTTGGCCTCTGGCATGCGGTCGAAGGCCGACTGCATGACTCGCCATTTCGACTTTCAGGCGGACAGCAGCAGCTGCTCTGTTTAGCCCGAGCCCTGGCGATAGGGCCGGATGTACTGTTGCTCGACGAACCAACGTCGGCGCTAGATCCAACGTCTATCCAAGCTGTCGAGCAACTGATTATGAATCTTTCGCCTGCCATCACATTTATAGTGGTCACCCACAATCTGGCCCAGGCAAGAAGAATCTCCCACAACACTGCCTTTTTCTTTCAAGGGCAGCTCAAAGAATACGGCCCTACGAGGAAAATCTTCGAGGACGCTTCCCAGCCCGAGACGCAGCAGTATGTCTCCGGGCGCATGGGATAACACCTTCAATAAACACCTGTACAACCTAAATCCAAGGAGGATCGGCCAGATGCCGAGTACTAAAAGACATGCGTCCCTTGCCGCCCTGGCAGGAGTCGTAGGACTAACGCTTGCCGCCTGCGGCAGCGCTAACGCATCATCAACAACATCTTCTAATGCAGCTACAACTACTTCGTCAGCGCCTGTCTCTGGAACGCCAACATTCGCCAGCTTGGAAACTCCCCCCACTGCAAATGTCTCGCTTTCCGAAGCAGGCAGCACTTTGCTCCAGCCTCTCTTCAATATTTGGGCTCCAGCATACGAAAAGCAGAATCCAAACATTAAGATCACGCCATCCGGAGGAGGATCTGGCGCGGGAATCAGCGGCGCTGCAGGAGGGACCGTTGACATAGGCGCCTCTGACGCCTACCTCTCTCAAAGCCAGGTCGCTAAAACCCCGGGCCTGTTAAACATCCCCCTCGCGATATCAGCGCAGATGATCAACTACAACATTCCAGGGATAACCGGCAACCTCAAGCTAAACGGACAGATCTTGTCCCAAATTTACCAGGGGAAGATCACTAACTGGAACAATAATGCGATTGCCGCTATCAACCCTGGCGTAACGCTGCCCAACCTGAAGATCGTTCCCCTGCATCGTTCTGACGGATCAGGCGACACCTTCATATTTACGCAGTATCTGAGCAAAGCTGATCCAAATGGCTGGGGCAGCGCAAACGGCCCGCAGTTCGGAACAACCGTTGCATTCCCGTCGGTACCTAACGCCCTTGGCGAAAACGGCAATGGCGGAATGGTTTCCGCCTGCCAGTCAACGGTGGGCTGCGTCGCGTACATTGGAATCTCCTTCAAGTCACAGACTGACGCTGCAAAACTGGGAGAAGCTGCCCTGGGCAACGCCGCGGGGAACTATCTGCTGCCAAATCCCCAAACAATTGGAGCCGAGGCGGCAAGCCTTGTTTCTAAGACTCCGGCTTCCGAAGCCCTCTCTCTGGTTTATGGGCCTGATCCAAATGGTTACCCTATCATCAACTACGAGTACGCGATTGTGAATTCGAACCAGCCGTCTGCCGAGACGGCCCAAGCCATCCGCGCCCTTTGCGCCTGGGCTATCGACCCGCAATACGGAAACACTGCGAGCTACATCGACCAGGTCAACTTTCAACCGCTGCCATCTTCAGTCGCTACATTGTCGCTGGCTCAGATTGCCAAAATCAAATAGTTGCACCGCCGAGGCACGGAATTAATTTCGTGCCTCGGCATTAGGACCCGCCGGATGCTTCAGCAATTAAACAGGACATCGGATGAACCAAACGATTGCTATTGACCACAACCATTCCCCAAGGCCCGCATGGAGATCGATATCTATAAAAAGCATCTCCAGAATTGCTGCGCTAATACCAATCGCAGCCCTCATTTTCACTACTGTCATCCTCTTCATAGAAGCCCTGCCTGCGATCAAATACAACGGTCTCGGCTTTCTCACCCATACGGGCTGGCGTCCGGGAAACTTCTATGTAAATCCTGTCGCTACCAACGGCATCCCTCACCCGGTTGGGGCAAGCTATGGAGCGCTGCCGCTCATAGTTGGAACTATCGAATCCTCCTTGCTCGCACTTATTATTGCGATACCCGTTTCAATCGGCGCGGCGCTTGTCATCGTTGAAAAGCTTCCCAGCCAAATTTCTCAAACCATAGGACTATTTCTTGAAATTCTCGCCGGAATCCCCAGCGTGATCTTCGGCCTTTGGGGAACCCTCGTGCTAGGACCAATTCTTGCACGGGACATCTTCCCTTTTATATCCCATATCGCTCCAAACGTGATTGGATTTAGGTTTTTAAAAGGCAATACCGGACATGGTGAGGGGCTGCTTACCTCCGGAATCGTTCTTGCAATCATGATTATTCCCATTATTGCCTCAACCTCGCGTGACCTGCTAAGACAGGTTCCCCGCTCCACCCGGGAGGGCGGAACGGCTTTGGGTTTCACAGACTGGGAAACCAACAAATGGATTTCCTTGCCTTGGATTAGAACTGGCCTAATAGGCGCATCCGTGCTGGGTCTGGGGCGAGCCCTGGGCGAAACAATGGCCGTCGCTATGACATCCGGGGCGGTTCTCGGGGCAAACCCATCAAATGCTTTCCTGCCGATGACCACTATCGCCGCCACGATAGTATCGCAGCTTGACTCAGCCCTGACCGATGCCACAGGGCTAGCGACAAAGACACTAGCCGAGGGTGCGCTGCTGCTGGCAGTAATGGCTCTCATAACGAATCTTGCAGCAAGAATGCTTGTGCGCAAGGTTTCATCAACGGCCCTACCGGTAGGACGCGGAATCTAGTGGCAAACCTAGTGATCGATCCCCTAGCGCAAGGCGGCGTTGCAAATACATCCAAAAGAAGAAAAGGAAAGGATCTCTTCCTTTGGACACTTGCGTCATTGTCCTTATTAGCCATCGTCGGACCTGCTATTTGGATAATAGGCCAACTTTTTGCCAAGGTTGCCCGCGGCTGGCGCTGGAGCGTGCTAACTCAAGTCGGATCCGGCCTTGGGGGAGGGCTTAAAAATGAAATCTTCGGTTCGCTTCTGATCGTGGTCGTAGTCACAGTGGTTGCCGGCGTAATAGGCATCCTTTCGGGTATGTATCTCGCGGAATATTCCAATGGCCCCATAGGAGGTGCGCTCAGAACGGCATCGGAAGTTCTCGCTGGCATACCATCAATCGTTCTCGGATACGTGGGTTATGTTGCGCTTGTTGTCCATTTTCACTGGGGCTATTCGCTTGGAGCAGGTGTGCTGGTCCTCACCGTAATGGTGGTCCCATATATAACCAAGACAACAGAAGTGTCGCTCAAGCAAGTTCCCACCTCGTATAAGGAAGGCGCTGCAGCTCTGGGAATTAAGAATTCGATTATTTTGCGCAGAATTGTATTAAAGACTGCCCTACCCGGCATATCGACCGGAATGATCATCGCAACCGCAATAGCTGTTGGAGAGACGGCGCCGCTTTTGTACACCGCCGGTTACTCGCAGTCGCTGCCATCCCTGAGCTTGACGCATCACCCTGTTGGATACCTGACATACGCTGTGTGGACCTTTTATAACCAGCCGTCAGCCGCTGCGAAGCAGCTCTCGTTCGATGCAGCAGGCATTCTCATCTTCGCGGTGGTAATGCTCATAATAGCTTCGAGAGTGGTCGTTGCGATGACCCAGAAACACAGCGAATTCCAATAATCCCGGAACTGGTCCTGTTCTCACTCAAGGGCGGCCCATCATGATCCAGGCGTCGAATGTGCTGCTTGCGACGGATGTCCCAAGGCTCCGATTGCCTAGCGCACCACCATCAGACAGCCCTGATTACCTTGCGAATAACCCTGGCCGCAAGATTTGGCCATTTCTGACTCGGCCGGTAAGACCGGGCTCAGCTGTCTCGAACCCCCCATGGCCAAGCGCGGCCCTCCATACCTACGGGGGACTTTACGGGCTCTTCGGCTTTCAGCGGGGTGAGCCAGTCCCAGGTGCCTCTTTACGCTAGGCAGCTTCGGAAATCCAGCTGGTATCATCTCGGCACTGAGGGCATGCAACAAGACCCTTCCTGGGCGCGACTTCGGTGTTAGTTTCGACTCTGGCCGGTGGTACCCGGGGCGGGACTCGAACCCGCACGCCTTGGGGGCAGAGGATTTTGAGTCCTCCGTGTCTACCATTCCACCACCCGGGCAATAAGCAAAAGCTACTAGTCAAAGCACTGGCAATCAACCAAATCAATCTAGCTCCGTCGTTGTAGATTTCCATCATTTTTTGACGGCAAGAAATGCAATTAAAAATAGGTGAGCCAAATTATGTAACCATTTGGCGGCTGCCGAAGTCTAAATAAGAAAATTGCGGCGTTGTGCTTCGATTCCAAGCGGAGGGTGGAATAACATTGCGAAAAACCCAAGCTGGTCTTACGTGTGCCGTCTTAAAATTCATGACTTTTAGAAAGAACCTCACCTTCTCCAATCCTGGAGCACAAAGGTGATTTCTTTCACGTTCCCAGGACAAGGTTCCCAGCGACCGAACATGGGTGCTCCATGGGTCGATCACCCGTCATGGGAGTTAGTCACCGATGCCAGCGAAGCTACCGGCAGAGACATCGGCGACCTCCTTCTCAATGCGGATGCCGACGCTTTGTCAATAACCCGAAATACGCAACTGGTCACCTTCACGATGTCCATGGTAATCCTGGATGCCATTGAGCGCCTAGGCATATCTCCGGCAATGTGCGCCGGACATTCGTTGGGCGAATACGGAGCGCTGATAGCGTCAGGAGCAATTTCATTTGAAGCCGGTGCAAAGCTGGTCTCGGAGCGCTCCGAGGCGATGCAGAGCGCAGCGCACGAATTTCACGGCGCAATGGCCGCCCTGCTCGGAATCTCCGACGCTGATGCGGAAGCGACCTGCCATGAGGCTGGAGACCACGTATGGGTAGCGAACTATAACGCTCCGGGCCAGGTCGTAATCGCCGGTTTGTCGGATGCGGTGGCTAAAGCAAGTGAAATCGCCAGATCCAAAGGCGCCAGAAAAGTCATGAACATACCAGTGAAGGGCGCCTTTCACACGCCGTACATGAATTCCGCCCGCCAGAGACTCCGCAAGGCGCTTTCTGATACCAGGTTCTATGACCTTGAGGTACCGGTGGTAGCGAACGTCGATGCCATGCCGCACGAAAGAGCGTCAGAGTGGCCGCTGCTCCTTGCTACCCAACTCACATCACCTGTCAAATGGACACAATCTCTCGCCAAACTTGCCGAGATGGGCGCCAGAACGCTCGTTGAAGTAGGAACCGGGGGTGTCCTTACCGGCCTTGCAAAACGCACCGTGCCAGATTTAGACGCTATCTCGGTGGCTACCCCAGATGATCTTGACAAGCTGGTGCTCCTAATATCTTCCCAAAGCTCGTTCACACCACAAATTGAACAACATCAAGGAGAGCACCTTTACATATCCGAGAGAATGGTAGTAGCTTCACAGGCGGGCATTTTCGAGCCTTCCGAAGCCCTCACCGGATCTCTTGGATCTTCGAACGAACATGTTTCCCTGGCGAGGATTAGCGTAGGTCAGCCGTTAGGCACGATTTCGGGCTTAGAAGTCCGGTCTCCATTCACGGGGGAGCTAATGGGTATGATCGCGATGTCAGGTGAACGCGTAACAATTGGACAGCCAATTGCATGGCTACGAACGATAAGGGAATCATGACAATTCGCGGATCGCGTATCACCGGATGGGGAACAGCACTTCCCGATCAAGTTGTGACAAATGCTGATTTTGAGGCTCGGCTTGACACTTCTGATCAATGGATCACCGAACGCACTGGAATCAGAGAGCGCCGCTTTGGCGGAACGACTGCTTCTTTGGCTGCCGAAGCAGGAAAGATGGCCTTAGAGTCGGCAGGGTTGTTAGCCAGCGAAATCGACCTTCTCGTTCTATCCACCACCACACCAGATCTCACTACGCCAGCAACCTCTTCTGTGGTTCAGGATCTGCTCGGAACCGGAGGCGGAGCATTCGACCTGAATGCAGCATGCGCAGGCTTCGTGTATGCGATGGTGGTAGCCGGAGGCATGATAAAGATGGGATCCAATCGTGTCCTCGTGATCGGGTCCGATACCCTATCGAAGATAACCGACCAGAACGACAGGTCTACTGCTGTTCTTTTTGGCGACGGAGCCGGCGCTATTGTCATGGAAGCTGACCCGGTTGAAGATAAAATCCTCTCCTATGACCTAGGAGTAGACGGCTCGGCAATGCCGATACTGTACTGCAATCACGGCGGGTACATGACCATGGAAGGCAGAGAAGTATTCAAAAAGGCTGTCCGCGTCATGGTTGAGTCGGCAAAGAATGTCATCGAGGGAGCCAAACTTACCAGCGACGATATCGACCTGGTGATACCCCACCAGGCCAATCTCAGAATCATCGAGGCGGCAAACCATCGTTTGGGAATTCCGATGGAAAAGACATCGATTGTGCTGGACAAGACCGGGAACACGTCCTCCGCATCGATTCCCCTGGCGCTCGCGGCGGCTGCCGATAGCGGTCGACTCAAAGAGGGTGACAACGTCCTGTTTTGCGGATTTGGCGCCGGCATGACCTGGTCAAGCACAGTTGTGAGGTGGACTCAAAAATGACTGCCAGAACTGTGCTAGTCACGGGAGGCGCTAAAGGAATTGGCTTTGCCTCTGCCAGCTCGTTTCTAAGGGCTGGTTGCAAGGTTGCCGTGACTTATAGAAATCATCCGGTTCCCGACGAGCTACTCGATAAGGGCGTTCTTGCAATCAAGTGTGACATTTCCGACCCCAGCCAGATTGCGGAAATTTTCCCTCAGATTGAATCTTCATTCGGGCCGGTCGAGATACTTGTCGCCAACGCCGGAATGACCAAAGATACGCTAATGCTCAGAATGGGCGAAGATGCCTGGAATGACGTCATACAAACAAATCTAACTTCCGCCTACTACCTGACCAAGCTAGCCCTGCCCAAGATGGTCAAAGGTCACTGGGGCCGAATCATTTACATCTCATCGATAGTGGCTCAAATGGGAATTGCCGGGCAAGCCAATTATGGCGCGTCCAAGGCCGGGCTTATCGGGCTGGCGAGGTCGCTTGCACGCGAGATTGCATCACGCTCCATCACAGTGAACGTGGTAGCACCGGGAGCTGTCGACACAGACATGTTCAATATCCTAGGTGAAGACAAGGTGAAGCTCATGATCGGGCAGATTCCAATGCAGAGGGCGGCGTCTCCCGAGGACGTTGCCGCGGCAGTAGATTTCCTAGCTTCTGAACAGGCTAGCTATATTACGGGCGTCGTATTACCTGTCGATGGGGGTTTAGCGATGGGGTTCTAGTTGTGAAAAATCAGCCTTTTCCGGGTTACACCGGCAAAACATCATTCTCGTAAGGAAAATGGCCGAACGGCCGAATCGAAAATTAAATTAAACGAAAGGAAACACCAAATGGATGAGCAGGCTACTTTTGAAAAATTCCGGGGCTGCGCAGTCGAGGTACTCGGCGTAAAGCCCGAACAGGTAACGCTGGAGGCCCGATTCGCAGAGGATCTCGACGCGGACTCCCTTGACCTGGTTGAACTCGTGATGGCTCTCGAAGAAGCTTTCGATATTACCGTCGAAGAATCAGAGCTTGACGGAGTTGACACGGTTGCCGGTGCCTACGCGCTAGTAACGGGCAAACTGTAATGAAACTTACCTGGGGCCCGGCTGGTCCAAGTGACGGAATTGAAGCACCTTACAAGGTCGCTATCACTGGCATCGGAGCAGTCTCGTGCGTCGGAATCGGCAAAGATGCATTCTGGAACGGGATTTCCCAGGCCGAGGTCGTTGGTGACCGGCACATAGTTGATTTCGATCCGTCCAAGTGGCTAAATCCAAAGGAAATACGCCGAACCGACAGATTTAACCAGTTCGGTATTGCTGCCGCCGATTTGGCGCTCGCCGATGCTGGAGAATTCGAGGTAAATCCGGATATGGCAGGCGTCATGCTTGGCACCGGAATCGGTGGCCTCGAGAGCCTGGAAAACCAGGTCATCCTCCAGTATGAAAAGGGCGCAGGCAGGGTCAGCCCCTTCCTCGTACCGCTCATGATGGCAAATGCAGGTTCTGCTTCTTTATCAATGCGCTATGGATACAAAGGTCCTTGCGAATCGACCGTGACCGCGTGCGCCGCCGGCACTCATGCCATCATTAGAGCAGCAAAGACAATTGCCTCCGGACGATGCAAGGTAATGCTAGCTGGAGGCACAGAAGCAGCTATGACTTCTACCGCCTATGCGGGATTTGTCAACATGACCGCAATGTCCAACGTAAATATATCGAGGCCTTTCGACAGGGATCGCGACGGGTTTGTCATGACGGAGGGCGGAGCTGTTCTGGTTTTGGAAGAACTAGAGTTCGCCAAGGCCAGGGGTGCAAGGATCTACGCTATTATCGCAGGCTCGGCGTCCAATGCCGATGCCTACCACATTACGGCGCCCGCACCGCACGGAGTTGGCGCGGCCGGTTGCATGAAACTTGCAATAGAAGATGCAGGAATGAAGGCCAGCGATATCGTCCACATCAACGCGCACGGTACCTCCACACCGCTCAATGACCTATCTGAATCAGAAGCTATCATTTCCGTGTTTGGTTCTGATGCTCCTCCAACGACATCTATCAAAGGCGCCCTTGGCCACGCACTTGGAGGTGCGGGTGCTCTCGGGGCCGCAGCGGCGGCATTGACCATAGAGCAAGGTTACATTGCGCCCACCGCCAATACGAAAAATGTCGATCCGGAGATACATATCGACGTTGTCATCAACGAGCCGCGAAAGATCACGGTAGGTCCGGTTATTTCCAATTCCTTTGGATTTGGAGGCCACAACGGATCTATTGTCATGGTGCCGCCCGAGTAGACCAGATTGGCCGGCAAAATCGAAGCCTTTGAAAAGAGACCGCCCAGCGGTCTCTTTTCATTCTCATTCTGTGCAGATGCTGAAAACTCCGCCAAGTAGGACCCTTATCCCGAAAGATAAGCCCTGACCTGAACTAAGTTGTATGTAGACATATTTTCTGGCACGGGGAAGAATGCATACTCCTGAAAGACCCTCCAACATTCCGCCCATTGACCGGGCCTTTGGGGCATTTTCGAACGCTCCGCCGTGGCTGATAGAACCTGAGAAACTCGAATGGCTGCATTCCATTGACGTTGTTCGTGAAGCTACCAAGCAAGAGATTCCCGAGCTCTTGAAAAAAAGGCTCTTGCCTCCGGGCTTGCGAGTAGCGACCACTTTCTATCATCTCGGCAAGGCGCTCGCGGCGTGGAAGCTATTTGACCAAGGCAGGTCCAGTCATCGCTCCAGGTCCGGGCTTGCGCGTCGGCTTAGAATGGCCTTTGAAACGCTTGGACCCACCTATATCAAGCTTGGTCAGATAATCTCAAGCGGTGAAGGAATCTTTCCGTCCGAGCTAGTAGACCAGTTCAAATTACTGCGCGACCAAGTCAGTCCTGAGCCATTTAATCTCGTGAGGGAAACTATCGAGAGCGAGCTTGGCAAGGACCTCGAGTCAATTTTCTCCGAGTTCGACTCCACAGCCATTGCGGCGGCCTCCATTGCGCAGGTCCATCGAGCAAGGCTCAGGACCGGCGAGGAAGTGGTGGTCAAAGTCCAACGATCTACCATCGGGCATGTCGTACGCAAAGATCTCGCGGCGCTAAGCTGGTTCGCCCCTGCACTCGTGGGAAGAATCCCAGTCGCCTCGCTGGCAAATCCTCCATCATTGGTACAGTTATTTGCCGAAACAATTTCGGAGGAGCTCGATTTCAGACTCGAAGCCGCCAACATGCTCGATATCGCGCGGATCCTCATGGAGACAAATCAAACATCACTGGTCGTTCCCAGGCCGCATCCAAAATACGTCACACAGAAAGTGCTCGTGATGGAAAAGCTTTCCGGGTTTGCCTGGGATGACGTTGCGGAGATGCGAAATGCCGGAATTGACACTTCCGCGGTGATTCGAGCCAGCATGATTACCCTGATGGAAGGGGCACTCATGTTTGGAATCTTCCATGGAGATTTCCACGGAGGAAACCTTCTCGTCCAACCGGACGGTATTGTTGCGCTGCTCGACTATGGAATTACCGGCCGGCTCTCCGAACCAAAGCGGCTGGCATTCTTGCGTCTTTTGATGGGGGCCACCATAAATGACGTCCGAATACAGGTCGCTGCACTTCGCGACCTCGGAGCCCTTCCACCGGATACAGATATCGAGGAAGTGATCGAAGAACTCGGATTGGAAGGACCACCGATCGACCCGACAAAACTCACTCCGGAGCAGCTCACGGCACAGGTCAGAGAGGTGACGAAAGCTTTGCTGGGATATGGGGCAAAGATGCCAAAAGAGCTGATGCTTTTCATTAAGAACATGATCTTTCTCGACTCGTCAATGCCCAAATATGCGCCAGACGTCGATATCTTTGCCGAAATAACCTACCTGGCAGCTTACTTCGCCTCGAAACATGGAGAACAAATTACCACCGATGTGGGCATCGATCCAAGGCAGGTGCCGGTGGACCTTCAGAGCGTCAGGGGGTCCCTTGGTCTTGACGGTTCCGTGGAGCGGATGACATATAGAGAGTTGCATGAAAGACGAGACCTTATTCGAAAACGGATGCTGGCTCGCCAACGTCCAAAAAAGCGAATTTTGTCCGGTTTGAAGGGGTCCGGAACTCATCCAGAGAATTTCCAAGCACGGCCCTAGAGAATTTCAGCGAACCGAAATATATCAGCAGTGCATGGAACAAGCAATACCCCTAGTGGTATACTTACTGATTAACCAGAAGTCATGAAAGATACGAGGTGGAACAGTGGCGTTTTACAAGACAGTCCAAAAGTCCCTAGACGATACGAGGACCGCAATCACCGAGTCGCTTAAAAACTCTGGATTCGGCATACTAACCGAGATCGATGTTTCAGCAACGCTAAAGACAAAGATCGGCGTTGAGCGCGATCCATTGATCATTCTTGGGGCCTGCAATCCGAGGCTCGCCAATGACGCGCTAAACCAAGACATCGCATTTTCACTCATGATGCCATGCAATGTCGTCCTGAGCAAAGATGGCGACGGCACAAAGATTTCAATAATTGATCCGCACGACCTAATCAACGATGCTGATATGCAGCCTCTTGCAGACGAGGCCGCGGGCCTATTGAAGACGGCCCTCGACAAAATCGAGTAGGACCGCCGCTGGCCATATCCGGCTATTGGGCGCCGACACGGGCCGACATAAGGCCAGCTTCGCCAAACGCTAGTTACCCAGCATCAAGTGCATTTCGGAATTGTCTCATCAAGTCGAACGCACCCTGGGGACCGCCGCCCGCAAGCAGCCTTTGCACTAAAGCTGAACCCACAATAACTCCATCTGCTATGCGCGAAACCTGAACAGCCTGCTCAGTCGTAGAGACGCCGACACCTACCAGAACCGGCTTGTCGGTGTACTCCTTGAGCCTTCGCGCAATCTCCGAAGCCGAGTCTGCGAGGGAATTCCGCACCCCGGTAACTCCCATAAGCCCGATACCGTAAACAAACCCTCGGGAATTATCCGCAAGCCGGCGGAGCCGCTCAGGCGAGGAGGAAGGAGCGGCCATCATGACATTGTCAACCCCATTTTCCCTGGCTGACACCATCCACTCCCCGGCCTCGTCGAGCTGCAGGTCTGGAATAATCGAACCGGAAACGCCACAATCGGCAAGTTCCTTCGCGAACCTGTCATGCCCGGCGTGATGCACGATGTTGTAATAAGTCATTATTGCAATCGGGACCGCAAATGACGACCTACGCAGCTCGGACAAAATACCGGCGGGAGTCGCTCCTGCTTCCAGTGCCTTTTGAGAGGCTTCTTGGATTATAGGCCCGTCCATAATCGGATCGGAAAACGGAATTCCCACTTCCACGGCGTCAGCACCAGCATCAATTACCGCATGCAAAGCTTCAACCCAGTTCCCAAGCCCCGCAGTTAAATAAGGCACAAGCAGCTTGTTACCGGAGTTCTTCTTGTCCCTCAGCGCCCTCTCCAGGTCTCCCAACGATTCGGCTGCCATTAGCTGGTCTCTCCTAGAATCCGGGCGACGGATTCGGCATCTTTGTCGCCACGACCCGACATGGTTATGAGTACGCTGGAACCGAGCGGGATCGCCTTACCAGCCTCGCGAATCACATAGGCTACCGCATGCGCGGGCTCAAGAGCTGGTATGACTCCTTCCAGTCTGGAAAGGACCTGCAAAGCATTCAATACTTCATCGTCGCCTGCGGTAACATAGCTGGCCCTGCCAATTGAAGAAAGGTAGGAGTGCTCTGGACCAACGCCAGGGTAGTCAAGACCTGCAGATATCGAATAGGCCTCAAGAACCTGGCCGACATCATCTTGCAGCAGGTTGGAGCGCATCCCGTGAACGATCCCCGGGATCCCGCGGGTAATAGCCGCTCCTCCTTCGGGTTCAACACCGACTAGCTTGGCCGAGGTATCCACGAATCCTGCGAAAGTTCCCGCGGCATTTGATCCGCCCCCCACGCAGGCGACTACATAATCGGGAACCCCGCCATTTAGGATCCCCCGCGTTTGCACCACAGCCTCGTCCCCGATAATTCGCTGAAACTCTCTGACCATGAATGGGTACGGGTGAGGACCCATCACGGACCCGATGCAATAATGAGTGGTTTCTACGCTGGCAACCCATTCCCTCATTGCCTCATTAATGGCATCCTTTAGAGTGCGCGAACCAGACGTCACCGTCACCACTGAAGCTCCCAAGAGCTTCATCCGAAACACGTTGAGTGCCTGACGCGCCACATCTACTTCACCCATATAAATTACGCAGTCAAGGCCTAAAAGAGCGGCAGCCGTTGCAGTGGCTACACCGTGTTGGCCAGCACCAGTTTCGGCGATCATCCTCGTCTTTCCCATGCGCTTTGTGAGCAAGGCTTGGCCGATAACGTTATTGATCTTGTGGCTCCCCGTATGAGCCAGATCTTCCCTTTTGAGAAACACCCGAATACCGAACTGTTCCGAGAATCGGCGCAACTCCGTAACCGGCGTAGGCCGGCCGCCATATTCGCTCAGGATTCGACGATACTCGTCTGTAAATTCCCTGTCGGCCCACGCTTCACCAAAGGCTTCCTCGAGCTTGAAACACGCTGGAATCAGGGACTCTGGCACAAACCGGCCGCCAAACTCCCCAAAACGACCAGATGCCGATGGCATACCCATGATGCTCAAGGTTCTTCCTCCCAATCAAATACCCCTTCATTCGAACTCTGCAGCATTGCGGTCTTCTGTGCGATCAGATCCTTCAGAAATGGATTCATACCCGACTCGGGGTCCTCCAGAACGCCGTGAACCTCCGAAAGCGCAGCCTTGGATCTCGAGATGAAAGCTCTCAACTTTGCAGGATCCTTCTTGCCGGGCCGGGCTTCAACGCCCGATGAAACATCAACCCCAAACGGTTTGACGATCCTTATCGCCTCCACGACGTTACCGGGACTCAATCCGCCCGCCAATATCAAGCGCACGTTTGTTGAAAGGCCCTTGATTCCAGACCAGTCAAATGGCTGTCCGGAACCCGGAACAGCCGAGTCCATTAATACAGCGCTTACTTTATATTGCGAAATCCTCTCCAGAGACGGCAGCTCGCCGGAAAATCCCTTCAACACCACTGGAATGCGAGAGGCTACGTACTCCACACCTTGTGGACCTTCGGAACCATAGAGCTGCGCACCCGTAAGTCCGATCTCGTGAACAATCCTTATCACCGAATCCGGGCGCTCGTTGACAAATACCCCGATCGTCATAACTTCAGAAGGCAACTGCCTTACTATGTCCTTGACCTGTTCTTTGGTTACCTGTCGCGGAGATGGCGCGAATATAAAGCCGACCGCGTCGGCCCCCAGCGCCACGGACAGCAATGCGTCACCTTCATTAGTAATGCCGCAAATCTTGACAAACATTTAGATATCGCCTCGGCCAGCCTGGAGAAGTCCAATTAGCGAGACCCCTGGATCTCTCGACGTCACTAGCGATTCTCCGATGAGCGCTGCGTCATAACCCAGCTGCGCAAGCGTGCGCATCTGGTCCGCCGTAGAGATCCCTGATTCGCATACTTTGACGGCAGGCGCGCTGAACAGGGCACCCAGAACCTGAGCTTTACTTCTGTCAACCTCGAACGTAGCAAGGCTCCGTTGATTTACACCTATTAGGTCTGCTCCGATATCCCGTGCCCGCGCAAGCTCTGACTCGTCGTGCACTTCCACTAATACGTCCAATCCAACTTCCTTGGCTACGCCATAAAATTCCGCCAATTCCTGGCCCGAAAGAGCCGCGACAATCAAGAGCACCGCATCCGCGCCATGGAGCTTTGTATCCAGCACGTCGTTGACGCTGACTGTGAAATCCTTTCGCAAAAGAGGAATTCTTACAGCGTTCCTCACATTTGACAAATCATCGAGCGAACCAGAAAAATACTTTTCATCGGTAAGTATGCTTATACAGCTCGCTCCATTCATTTCATACGATTTTGCCAACGCCACCGGGTTCAATGCGGAATTGAGTTCGCCCTTTGAGGGCGACTTCCTTTTGATCTCGGCGATAATTGATACTCCCCCGCCCCTGAGTGCTTCTCTAAACCCTCTGCAGGGACCTGAGTCCAAGGCGAGCTTCAATAGGTCGCTCGTCCTTCTAGTGTCGGACCTAGCCCATGCACGGTGATCTGAGATGATTTTGTCTAAATAAGTAGCCATTGTCAATTAGATGTTATTTGCCCCGCTGCAACATTGCTGATCCTGCCGAGAATTACCTCTCAACGAACCCCAAATACTAGCGTTGCGCGGACTCCAGCGCCTTATCCAAAGTCCCTAACTCCACGGAATAGACATCGCAAAGTCCAGTGGATACTTTGGCAAAGTACTCCCCGCCAAGCCTGTGAATAAATCCCAACGCAATCCCGCAATTGCTACGGTCGTAATACCGGTAGGAGGCAATCGTGAATGCCGGCTTGCCGTCAACGTCGAACTCAAGGCCGTCCAAGGTGGTTGACTCCCTGTCAAGAAAGCGGATCAGGAAATTAGACAGCCGCCTGGGAGTTCTGTAGCCTCTCGAATCCACCCTTGCGATGAGCTCCTGACCCGTGTAGCACCCCTTGCTAAAATCGGCGCTGCTCCTTATGTATAGTTCTCCCAGTTCCATGGGATTCATTCCTGCCGTAATCTCAAAACCCCAGGCCGGCTCGCCCGCCAAGATTCTGGCGGTCATAGAACGATCAAAAAACTCCACGTCAGATAGAAAGCCCGCAATCTCACTGCCTCCAACGGTGAAATAGTGCTCCTTTACAAATATCTCACCCACCTGTCGCTGAGGGGATGAAGCCGAACCATCGATCTTGTGGTCCACAATGCGCGATAATTCCGCGGTCTCAACCTCGCTTCCGCCAGACAGATGCAGCGTGCAGCCAGACCTGAAGGCGAAACTCACCTTCGTGCGCAGACGGAACCGCTCCAATCTCTTTTGAACTTCTACTCCAGTCCCGAAAGGCGAAAAGAGCGCGTAATCATTCTCTCCCAGCTTCTGAACTCCGAGAGGAGCAATCAAGGTGCCATCCGGCTCAAGAAGGAGCGACCTCTGGGCCTGGCCCAAAACAAGCGATTCGATACCAGCGGAGATCTGCCCATTCAGGTATACCATGGCCTGTTCGCCAGATACAAGCACCGCATCCGCTTCTTCGATCCAAATCCGTGAGCTCATCCGTCACTCACCATCCTCTCCATCGATACGGCTCGCAAAACCCGGTATTTCGTTAAAGATCCCCAGCATCAAACTTTCGGGCTGCCGATACCGCAATTAAAAGGGCTCGGGCTTTATTGGAGCACTCGGCATCCTCTGCCTCGGGATCGGAGTCCGCAACTATTCCAGCGCCAGCCTGAATGAACGCTTTTCCCTTAGAGTTGCAGAACAGAGTCCTAATTGCGATTGCGGCATCCAAATTGCCAGAAAAGTCGACATAACCGATAAATCCGGCATATGGCCCGCGTTTCACAGGCTCAAGTTCATTGATGATTTCCATAGCCCTAACTTTGGGTGCGCCAGAGACCGTGCCTGCGGGCAGCGTGGCTCGGAGCACGTCAATTGCAGTGCGGTCAGACCTCTTCTTTGCAGACACCTGCGACGTCATGTGCATAACGTGCGAGTACCGTTCCAACACCATCAGCTCATCCATCGCCTCGGTATTGAACTCCGCAACCCTTCCCACGTCATTCCGGGCCAAATCGACCAGCATTACGTGCTCTGCGACTTCCTTTGGGTGCTCCAACAGCTCCGCGGCGAGAGCCTGGTCTTCAAGATCGGACGTGCCCCGGGGCCTCGTCCCGGCAATGGGCCTCGAAATTACGCGGTCGCCAACCACCTTGACCATAGGCTCGGGAGACGATCCGGCAACAGAGATCGATCCGAATCTCAGCAAATACATATAAGGCGAGGGGTTCAATTGGCGCAAAACCCTGTAAAAGTCGACCGGATGCGCGCCTAGATCAAAAGAAAATCGCTTTGACAGAACCACCTGGAAAATTTCTCCAGCCGCGATGTATTCCTTGGCGACTTTAACCGCGTTGCAATAATCCTCAGACGAGAGAGAACTATTTGCTCCGACAGGATCGGTGGAAGCGTCAATCGACAGCTTCAGCGAACCCGGGGATGAAGCGCTCAGCTCAATCCACATTTCGTTGACCCGGGCGAGCCCTTCGCGATATTTGATGTTCAGCTCTTCAGCCGACAGACCCGGACCTGCCAGAACATTAGATATCAAGATTATTTTTTGTTTCCAATGGTCGAAAACAGCAATATCGCCGATTAGGCGCATCATAGCGTCAGGAAAGCCGTATTCGTCGGGAGGTGCCGGAGGTAGTTCCTCGATCTCCCTTATTACGTCATAACCCATATATCCGACAAAACCGGCGTGGAGAGGTGACAGATCACCCAGATCTGCCGCTTTAATATTTGACAGCAATGACTCGAGCGTCGATAGAAATCCAACTTGGGCTTCCGGCAACGGTAACTCGACGTCGCCCGAGACTTGAAGTCTCCCCGACACCAGGGAGACTTCAGCCAAGGTATTTCGCCCAACGAATGAAAACCTTGACCACCGTTCGCCCTTGTCCACAGATTCCAGGAGAAATCCCTCTTTCTCGTACCCGACAAGAGCGAGAAAGGCCGAAACAGGCGTCAGCGTGTCAGCAAGATACTGGCGGTAAACAGGTATCAGCTGATGGCCGTCGCCAAGATGGTAGGCGTGCAGAAAGTCGTCAAAACTACTCGAATTCATCTACTCCACGGTCTCGCTTCCGTTCGCCATTCCTCTGTAGAAGCAGCTGAAATTTCCAGTGTGGCATGCACCCTTTCCCAGCTGCTCTACCTCTATCAAAATGGTGTCGCCATCGCAGTCAATCGCCATGTCAAGAACGTTCTGGCGATCTCCCGAGGTTTCGCCTTTGGCCCATAGCTCCTTGCGCGACCTTGACCAAAACCACGTTCGTCCAGTTTCTATCGTCTTCGCCAAGGATTCCTTATTCATCCAAGCCATCATCAAAACCGAACCCGACTTCCTTTCCTGGACTATAGCTGGAACCAAGCCGTCGGTCGAAAACCGTACTAGGGAGATCAAGTCATCGGGCAAAATGCGCGTATTGAAGTTGTCTGAGATCATAGGTAGAGCCCCGTCTCGTTCTCATTGCTCGCAGAGGCCACCGCGTGAATATCCCTTTCGCGCAGTATCAAATAATCCTCTCCCTGGACCTCGACCTCATACCGATCCTCAGGGGAGAACAACACTTTGTTGCCAGACTGAATAGATCGGACATTGGGACCAACAGCCACCACTTCAGCCCAGACTAGGCGCTTTGCCACCTGCGCAGTAGCAGGAATCAGAATGCCCGCTCTTGAGTGGCGTTCGCCATCATTGTTCGGGATTTCCACCAGCACCCTGTCGGTGAGCATGGTTATCGGTAGACGTTCATTGGACGAGATCATCATAATTAACCTAACTTGAAAAGTATTGACATGGCTAGCAACCGTATGGTCGAACAGACACTCCAGACCGCAGGAGTTCATCTTTAACCGCTCTGACTGTAATTTCGCCGAAATGAAATACAGACGCTGCCAGAAGAGCATCCGCGTGACCAGAAACAGCCCCTTCGACAAAGTGTGAAATCTTACCTACGCCTCCACTTGCAATCACAGGAATCGACAGTGCATCGGCGACTAGACTCGTTAGCGAGACGTCGAATCCATCTCTTGTACCATCGCGATCCATCGAAGTCAAGAGAATCTCCCCTGCCCCCAAAGACTGCGCCTGAAGGGCCCACTCAGTTACATCTATACCGGTTGCAACTCTTCCGCCATGGGTATAGACCTCGTAGCTGGATTCGCCCGCCATCTTGGCATCTATTGCCACGACCACGCACTGGGAGCCGAACTCGAAGGCGATGTCACTTACGAGTTTAGGGTTGGCGATTGCCGCGGAATTTATTGACACTTTGTCTGCGCCAGAGCGAAGCATTAATCTGGCGTCGTCATTTGACCGGATTCCACCCCCAACGGTAAATGGAATAAACACCTTTTGCGCAGTAGCGAGAACGACTTCCGCCATTATTTCCCTGGCGTCGGACGAAGCTGTTATGTCAAGAAAAACAAGTTCGTCGGCGCCGGACTGATCGTAGAACTCAGCCAGTTCAACAGGATCGCCTGCATCGCGGAGCGATACGAAATTCACGCCTTTTACGACGCGGCCCTTGTCCACGTCGAGACAGGGAATTACCCTCACGTTCGGCATAGCTTCACAGCCTCTCCCACATCAAGTCTGCCATCATGGATTGCTCGACCGGAAATTGCTCCGAAAAGTCCGCTTCCGCGAACATTTAAACTCTTCAGGCTGGCAAGATCTTCAAGGCCGGACACTCCGCCGGATGCGATCACGCTAATCCCGTGATCTGCGCCAAACTCCAGCAAAAGCTTCAGGGTTTCGAGGTCGGGGCCTTCCAGCGTGCCGTCTCGGCTAATGTCGGTGGCAATCACTGCCGACGCGCCCCGCGCCGCAAGCTCGGGAAGCACCTCAAAGAGATCCTTTCCTGAACGTTCAAGCCAGCCTTTTAGCGCCACCTCTCGTTTACCGTCCAGCCTGCGGTAATCCAGACCTACTGCAACACCATCAGAACGTATCGCAGCCACCTGTTCAACGAGTTCCGGATTATCGATAGCCATGGTTCCAATGATCACCCGTGCCACTCCGGCATCGAACAGCTCTTCAGCATCTGCAATCGACCGGATTCCGCCGCCAACTTCAACGCTGATGTGAAGAGTTTGGCAGATACCTCTGATAACATCCCGGTTTGGACCGAACCTTGAACGCGCGGCATCCAGATCGACCAGGTGCAGCCATCGCGCTCCGCGAGCCTGAATCGCCTCTGCCGCCTCCAAGGGATCCCCATAGGTGATCTGACGGTCGAAATCCCCCTGAACCAGCCTCACGCACTGCCCTTCGATCAGATCGATCGCCGGCATGAACTCCATTTATACCGACGCCTTTCGCTCGCAGTACTCAAAAAAATTAGAAAGAAGCTTCAACCCGGTGCCTGACGACTTCTCCGGATGAAACTGAGTACCGAAAATGTTCTTGCTAGAAACTGCGGCGCTGAAACCACTACCATAGTTGCATTTTGCAACTGTGTCGTCAGTTATATCAGGGGCGTACGAGTGCACAAAATAAAACCAGGGATCATTGGGAAGACTCTCAAACAGAAAACTTTTCTCCCCTTTATTCACATATTCAACCTGATTCCAGGCCATGTTGGGTACCTTCGGCGCTCCCTCAAGCCGCCTGACCCACCCATCAATCAGGCCAAGTCCGGGAACTTCGGGGGACTCCTCGGAGCCTTTGTAAAGCAATTGCATGCCAACGCAGATTCCCAGCAGAGGAATCTCCAAATCGACAGCCTTCATCACCATAGACCCAAGTCCGCTGGAATGAAGCGCCGTGACACAGGCGCCAAAGGACCCTACTCCGGGCATGATTATTCCAGTCACACCAGAAAGGTCGACTGGCTGATCCACTAGCTCAGCATCGGCACCTATTCGCACTAGTGCTTTCTGGGCGGAGCCCAAATTTCCAATTCCGTAATCAGTAACGACTATCAACTAGATTCCTAACAACCGCCTCGATCATTCACGAGCCTGTCTTTAAACGATATAAAGTCGCGGGGCAACTACCTGGCAATCCGCGCAACTTCCCGGAGTAGTTAGCATCGCTGCCCCACGACCGCACAGCCCACACGCCCCACAATTGAATTCTAGGCCGTCAGATCTTTTCAAGCGATGCGTGCTGCGACCATAGCCGAGGGTACTTATCCAACCTGACCACCGTAATCAGGCAACAAGATCGCAGCGGCAAGTCACAACGACCCTTTGGTTGATGGCACCGAATCCCCTTCAACGGCAACCGCTTCCCTTAGGCAGCGTGCAAAGCACTTGAAAATTGCTTCGACGATATGGTGATAGTTCCTTCCCCTCACCACGTCGATGTGAACGCTAATTCCTGATGTGGAAACAAATGCTCTAAAGAACTCCTCCGTCAACTGAGGATCGAATCCCGGCGTGCCAAGAGGACTCCCGGAATCCAATTCGCCGTTGAACTCAAGAAATGGCCTGCCCGAAAGGTCCAAGGCGACTGACACAAGGGCCTCGTCAAGAGGCAGCGACAGAGATGCAAACCGCCGGATCCCTACCTTGTCGCCTACCGCTGAAGCAAAAGCCTGTCCCAGCACTATCCCCGCGTCCTCGACAGAGTGATGCGCGTCAACGGCCACGTCACCCTTGACCGCCACGTCCAAGTCTGTGTGCGAGTGCTTGGATAGCTGAGCCAACATGTGGTCAAAGAAAGGAAGTCCGGTCGAAATCGAATGGAGTCCGACCCCATCCAGATTCCACGAAACGGTGATTTTCGTCTCAGCGGTGCTTCGCTCGACGACTGCACTTCTGTTACCTTGGGTCAACCTCACTCCTTAGCTCAACGAGCGCCTCAGAAAGCACTTTCAGAAATCTATCATTTTCTTGCGGGGTGCCGACGGTGACTCTGAGACAATCCGACAATCGTGGCCAGCCCGAACAGTTTCTCACCAGCACAGATCCATCAACTAACATTTTCCACAGTTCATCACCTTTTCCATGCGGAGCACGAAAAAGTATGAAATTGGCCGACGATTTCCAGTAGATAACATCCAATGCATCAAAACCTGTCTCGAACTGGTAGCGACCAGCCAAAATCAGGTCATGCGTCGCCTGCATGGCATCGAGGTGACCCAATGCAAGCAGTCCGGCCGCCTGCTTGATCGAATCGATATGGTATGGAAGGCACGTAGCCCATAGATTGTCAATTATCTCCTTGGGACCAATGAGATAACCGAGCCGAAGGCCGGCCATCGACCAGACCTTGGAAAATGTATTCGACACCACGATGTTGGAATGCGACCTGGCTAGCTTTAAAGCGCTAAACGACGCGAACTGTCCGTATGCCTCGTCGATAATTATCAAAGGATTCGAATCCTCAGCCAATTTTGAAATGATCTCAGGATCCTCATCCAGCCCAGTCGGATTATTCGGCGAACAAAAAAACACGATGTCCGGGCGGTACTTGATATTGGCGTCTAGAACCGCTGCCAGGTCTAGTGTGAAATCCAGGCCCCGCTCGATCCCGACATGTTCTGTTGAGGTCACCTTTGCAACTTGGGCATACATTGCATAGGTAGGCTCAAAGGTCATTGCTTTTCGACCGGGACCGCCATAGGCCAAAAGTAGAGTGGAAATTACCTCGTTGGAGCCGTTGGCAATAAAGATCTCGTCTGGGGAGACGTCATGCAGAGCCGCAAGCGCCTCCCTCAGCCTGGCCGCGGTCCGGTCCGGGTAACGGTTGAGCGACAAACTTTGGATGGCTGCCTGCAGATCCGAAAGGAACTCGATGGACGGACCCAGAGGCGATTCGTTCGTATTCAGGCGCACATCGACCTCAACCTGTGGGGAGTGATACCCGCCGAACAGAGTGAGGTCCTTTCGCATACTAGGCATCAGATTTCCTCATTTCCACGCTCATTTCGTGTGCTATCAACCCTTCGGCTTGTGAAATTGCCGCAACATGCGGAGCCAGCAAATCGATGCCCTGCTGCGTTGCTTCAACAAAGTGGACATGCTTGACGAAATCTCCAACCCGTAATGCCGAACCGAAACGTGCCGATCCGTACGTTGGCAGCACATGGCTCGGCCCGGCCACGTAATCTCCAAGGCTTGCCGGGGAATACCTCCCAAGGAACACTGCTCCGGCATTCTTGACAAGACCGGCCAATTCCTTGCTTGAATCGCAAAGTATCTCCAAATGCTCCGGTGCTATCGCGTTGGAGACTTCAATCGCCTGGATCCCGTCGCGCACCAAAATCGCGTAGCCACCATCGATCAATGTGGCTTCTATTTCGGTTCTCCGGGGAGAGGCCTTGACCAATTCCTCCACACTCTCCACCACTTCATCGATCACATCGCTATCCCAGGAGATGAGCCAGGCCAATCCGTTGGGGCCGTGCTCTGCTTGGACCACTACGTCGATCGCAGCCCAACTCGACGGCGTCGTCGCGTCAGCAACTACGACAACCTCCGAAGGTCCGGCGAATGACGACGGAACCCCAACGTCCTGAGCAACCTCACGCTTTGCCACAGAGACATAGATATTCCCGGGTCCAACAATAACGTCGGCCCTTTTTACGCTTTGCGTACCATACGCCATTGCGGCGATCGCCTGGGCGCCACCAACGCAGTAGAGATGATCTACTCCGGCGATATGCGCCGCGGCAAGGGTGGCGTCATCCACCCTCCCATCTGTGTCGGGAGGGACACACAACACCACGGTCTTGACACCGGCCACCTTTGCCGGAATAGCCGTCATCAAAACCGATGACGGATAACGGGCT
>DAHVKW010000030.1 GCA_027320695.1 Actinomycetota bacterium
GATGACAACTGGGCGAAGGACAAAAACGAAATCCAGTTGAGTGAGATTGCTAGAAATCCTAAAGCGGTCCTAATCGCTTCCAACTGGACAGAATCTGCAAGGCCGCTGTTGGATTCCCAGAAAGCCAGGCCAGCCGAAGTCGCAACCAAGAAACTTTGGACCTCGGAAATCCTGGTGCTAAATCGCTTCCAAACCTCAACCGTAATCGCCCGTCGGGCACAGCTTGATCAGCTAGGTGGCTTTCTAACCGAGCTTGACGGAGCGGAAGACTGGGATATGTGGCTGCGCCTTTCAAAACTGGGAGAGATTGTCCTAATCGAGGAGCCTCTTGTCCTTTACCGCAATAGTGAGAGCGGGTACTCAAAGAACCTCGCACGGCTGATGCTAGCCACGCAAAAGATGATGGTACGCGAATCAGGTGAAATGTCCATCAACCCGAGACTGTTCAGGAAGATCTGGGCCTGGCATTATTTGCGCTACCTCGTAGGCTTCCTGTTGCTCAAAGATGCAAAGGGGGCAAGGACGTGCATCGTTTCTGCAGTCAAAGCTGGGCTCGGCCCCCAACTCCCTTCGGCGGCTTGGACATACCTGATCCCGTTTCTGTCGCTCAGGATGCGAAGACGGTTCCGGAAATAGATAAAAACACCGGGGACCCGGCTAGGTCGAACTCTCGTTCTTTTTCATCTTTACTTCGTAGGTCTCATCGATTGCCTTTTCGCGGCGCTTCCTAAAGATGACGAAGCCGACAATTGCGACAAGCACAAGTCCAAGCAGCACATAGGACACGTCTCCAGCCACCTTTTCCACCTGCTTGTAGCTTTGGCCGGCAAGAAAGCCCAGCAGCGCCATCGAAACAGCCCAGGCGATTCCGCCCGTCACGTTGAAGATAGCGAAGGTCCGATATCTCATTCCGGCCACACCCGAGATACCGGGAACCAACACCCTTAGAGTGGTGGTAAATCGCCCGACAAAGACACCAGGGCCACCCCTGCGCACCATGAACTCTTCGGCACGGGCTAGATGCGCCGGCTTCACGAAATGGGAGAGCCGGTTGTTTATCAATGACCGGCCCCATTTCTTACCAATAAAATAACCTATGCTGTCTCCGACGATTGCGCCCGCTGATGCAGCCAGCATTATAAAGATCAGCGACTCCCGGTGCTCAAAGGCAAGCACACCCGCCACGATGACCACGGTCTCGCCTGGAAAAATAAATCCAAGAAAAATAGAGGCCTCTGCGGCAGGAAGCAGAAAGACCAGGAACAGGACCAGCCAGCCGTGAAGTGTCAAGATGTAGTTTGCGATGCTGCTCATCAGTAGAACCCTAGCTCTTCATGCCGATAATTTGCTGAGAATTGATCCGGTTGGGATCCGAGGCGTCTGAATTATCTCCGAGGGGGCTGAAAGGTCTGCGCTAGATGGAACCTCCACGCCGCGACTCAAGGGTTACATTAAGTGCTGTAGAGATAATGAAGCTGAGACCCACGACGGCCAACCATGCTCCAAACACCAAGCTCAGCGCCGTAAGAGCCGAGCCCATTCCTAAAACAAAAGGCCAGATGGTATTAGATGGAAATGCACCAACCGCGCCCGAGCCTTCGGCCAGGGTTGCTTCCGGACGGTCTTCGGGACGCAAGGGCATCCTACGAACCCACCAGCTAAAGTACAGTCCCGGCATAATTCCGAGTCCGGCAGCTGCGAAAAGCATGACGGACCCGCCAGCCTCACCGGACCAAAGAAAATAAATAACCATAATCGCAAAAAAGAAGATCCCGATAAGCATGTAGACGCCGCGTTCACTTTTCATCGAGATTTCTCCGATTTCTCGATGTTCCCAGCCCTCGTGCCATTGTGGGACGCTTTGTGATCGGCTGCCTCAGGGTGGTTCATATCCCACACGGGACGCTGGGACCTAATCGGTGGGAGTTTCTCAAAATTGTGGTGCGACGGCGGAGAATCCGCCGCCCACTCCAGGGTATGGCCGTCCCACGGATTCGCGGAGGCTGGAATCGGCTTTCTCCATGAGATCCACATGTTTGCCATCCAAACAATGAATGCGAATCCTGTGATGTAAGCGCCAACGGAAGAGATCCTGTTTAGAGTCGTGAAATGGTCAGCTGGAAGATATTCGGCGATACGTCGCGGCATGCCTTGCAAACCAAGGAGGTATTGCGGAAGAAATGTCACGTTGAAGCCGATAAATATCAACCAGAACTGCAGCTTTGCCAGGCCTTCACGGAACATTCGGCCGGTCAACTTGGGATACCAGTAAAAGAATCCGCCAAATCCGGCGAACACCGTGGTTCCAAACAGCACCTGGTGGAAGTGGGCTACTACGAAGTACGTATCGTGGGTAGCAAAGTCAATCGGAGGGGACGCCAGCAAAACACCGGTAATTCCACCCATTGTAAAAACAACGATAAATCCTATGACAAACAGCATGGGCGACTTGAATTCCACTTGACCGCCCCACATAGTTCCGATCCAGGTAAATATCTTTATTCCTGTTGGCACCGCGATCAAGAGCGATAGCGCGCTGAAGAATGGCAGCAGCACCGTCCCGGTAGTGAACATGTGGTGCGCCCACACGCCTGTTGAAAGACCTGCGATTGCCAAAGTAGCAAAGACCAGGCCCTTGTAGCCGAATACTGGCTTCTTTGAAAATACCGGAATTATTTCACTCACCATTCCAAAAAATGGCAACGCAAGAATATAAACCTCGGGGTGCCCGAAGAACCAGAACAAGTTCTGCCATAACACCGGCATGCCTCCCCCGGCCACCGAATAGATGTGGGTTCCCAGGTGCCGATCAGCATAGAGCATGATCAGAGCAGCGGTGAGAACGGGGAATGCGATCAAAATCAAGAGCCCAGTTACAAGCATGTTCCAAACAAAGATCGGCATCCTGAACATCGTGAGCCCAGGGGCGCGCAAATAAAAGGTGGTTGTGACCAGGTTGACGGCAGTGAATATCCCCGAAAATCCAACCAGCATGATCGACACGATCCAAAGGTCCGGGCCAGCGCCTGGAGAGTTAGTCGCGCTCGACAGCGGTGCATAAGAGACCCAACCAAATGCCGCAGCGCCGGAGGCGGTGAGAAAGCCAAGCAACATGCTGATCCCACCCGTAAGATACAGCCAGTAGGACAAGGCATTGAGACGGGGGAAGGCCATATCCGGAGCGCCAATTTGCAGAGGAAGGATATAGTTCGCAAATCCACCGAAAGCAAATGGGCCGGCAAACAGATACAGCATCATTGAGCCGTGGATAGTGAAGAGCTCGTTGTAGGTCTGCTGAGAGACAAAGTGATTGTTGGGTGCGAACAGCTGAGTTCTAATCAGCATTGCAAGCGCTCCGGCGATAATGAAAAACACCAGAGACGTGTACATGTAGTTCTTGCCGATGATCTTGTGGTCGGTCGAGGTTAGCCAGAGAAGAACGCCTTTTGGCTCTTCGTCGTGATGGGCTTGACCGCTATGAGGGGCACCAATTTCCTCATCAATGATTGTCATGCTGTCACCTTTTGCTGCTGCGAAGTTAGCCAATTATTGAATTCTGCACTGCTTACAACTCTTACGTGGAAAAGCATTTCTGCATGGTACAGGCCACATAACTGGGAGCATCGACCCACGTAAGAACCTGTTCTTGTCGGTGTAAAATCGAAGTAGTTAGTAACCCCTGGCAGCGCATACCGGGAAAAGTTGAATTCCGGTATGTAAAAGCCATGCACCACGTCGTTCGAGACAAGCTTAATAGTCGTCGTTTCACCTTCAGGCAGCTCGAGTGTCGGATAATTCGCTCCACGGGGAACGATATCGACGCCTCCGGGATACTCAAACTTCCATCCCCACTGGAAGCCCACAACCGTCACCCTGAGAGACGGATGCGAGCTGACGGCAGTGATTTCATTTTCTGAGACGTAGGTGGCGGCGAACAATCCGATGACGATCAGTATTGGGATAATCGTGTATATCAATTCCCATTTCAAATTCGAATGAGTCTGCTTTGGAATCTGATCTCCGCGCCTTCGAAACCTGAACATAGCGTAGACAAGCGCACCCCAGGTAACGGCTCCTACGACAATGGCAGTGAGGATAAATCCTTGCCACAGGTGGAACTCGTTCTGCCCTTGGGTAGTGGCTCCCCTGAAAGCGCCGAAAGCGGGCAAATTACAGCCAGTCAGAGCCAGCGCCCCAAGCAGCAGTCCTACAATATTCCTTTTCGGAAACCCGGCACGCTGTTTAATTAGTCTCCCAAATGTAGTGCCGGCACTTAATTTATCTTGCTGCACGATACCCAGTTCCATTCATGCTAAGTTCCAACGCTTCTCAAATATCTCAGTCCAATGTGCGGTCCAGGACTCTAGCAATCGCACACGCGCATCGATCTTGTGCGGTTTCGCAAGCTCGACGACCCGCATTACTTTTCTTCCTCTGAATCCTTGCGCCTTCTGGGCATTTTCCGGTTGTGCGGGCTGAAGAGTCCACCACCAGCACCAGGGGTGCCACGAGAAACCGGATACTTACCTGATCCTTCACCTGGCCGCTCTTCGATCTCCTGCGGTTTCGCCGCTGCGACGGAAGATCCTATTAATGCGGAGTTTTCCTGGGTAACGCCACCGTCCGCCTCGATCCCGTGAAGCTTGGCCTCTTCAGGCAACGGCTTGGGTTCGTTTCCGTGCAAAGCGCTAAACTTCAGGTCAACCTCACGCCTCGGTCCAGACTCTTCGGAAGAGTATTCCCCCTCCGTAGATCTAAACACCACCATTGCCTTCCTGGGCTTGCCGACTGTCGGAGCAGAACTGGCCTCCCGAGCCACTTTATAAGCCACGTATGCGGCGACAGGAGGAATCACAAATATCAGGACCCGGAACGCCCACAGTACAAAATTGAGCGAAACGCTGAACGCATTGGCCAGTACGTCCGTCGATGACGCAAAAAAGAGAACCATGTAGAAGGCCATGACCCCGACCCCGATGGACGTCCTCCAAGCATTATCTCGCGGATTGTCCAAAAGGTTATGAACTTCGTAATCCTTGGTAAACCATCGCTCGATCCAGGGCCACGCCATCAAAAGACCAAAGGTAACCCCTGGCAACAGCACCGCCGGGAAAAAGATCGTAGGAATCATGTGGCCGAAACCAGTTATCTCCCACGACGGGAACAACCTCAGCGCACCGTCAAGCCATCCCATGTACCAGTCCGGCTGGACGGCATATGAAACCTTGTAAGGAATGTATTGACCGTACATCCAAATCGGATTGATCTGCACCAAGCCGCCCAATGCGGCGAGCACAGCTGCGGTCAGGAAAAAGAATCCTCCAGCTTGCAAGGCATACGCAGGCCACATTGCGACTCCGACAACGTTATTCTCCGTTCGCCCCTTGCCTTTGTACTGGGTGTGCTTTTGATGCCACATGATTGCCAGGTGGGCGCCAAGTAGGCCTGCCATCAAGGCTGGAATCAAGAGTATGTGAATGGTATAGAACCTTGGAATGATCGAATTTCCCGGGAACTGCCCTCCAAAAAGAAATGATGCGAGATAACTGCCTACCACCGGTATCGACAAGGTGATGGAATAGGCAATTCTGATTCCTGTGCCCGAAATGAGGTCGTCAGGTAGAGAGTAGCCAAGGAATCCTTCGAGGATTGCCATCATCAAAAGCAGGGAGCCAACGAGCCAGTTGATCTCCCGAGGTTTGCGAAACGCGCCCGTGAAGAAGATCCTCAAAAGGTGAACCACGATTGCCGCCACGAAGACATTTGCCGCCCAGTGGTGCATTTGGCGCATCACCAGCCCCGCTCTTACGTTGAACGAAAGATTAAGCGTGGAAGCGTATGCCTGCGATACGACATGGCCATCAAGCGGAGCGTAGCTTCCGTGATAAATGGTGTCCGCCGAGGAAGGCACGAAGAACAAAGTCAGGAAGACGCCGGTACCCAGCAAAACAAAAAAGGAGTACATGGCGATCTCGCCAAGCATGAACGACCAATGATCCGGAAATATCTTGTTCAACGATTTCCTTGAGAACTTGGCTATTCCCAATCTCTCATCAGCCCAGTCAATCGGTTTGTAGTTCATGCTCGCTCCCAAAATCCGGGACCAATTGGCTCGTCATAACCGGCTTGAGCCCTCAAATAACCCTGGGAATCGATTTCCAGAGGAAGCTGGGGCAAAGGACGCGGAGCAGGTCCAAATACCGGATTTGCGCCAGTCATCACGTCGAACAATGACTGGTGACAAGGGCACAACAGCTGCTGGGTGAGTTCCTGATACAACCCAACCGGGCAACCTGCATGGGTGCACACTTTTGAGTATGCGAGGTAGCCCTGCGGACCCCATGATTCGCGCCCCGGCTTGGTCACTATGTCCTGAAAGGACGGCCTGATAAGCACGGTCTGAGATATAGCCCCGCCGGCGTGACCTTCAGGGAACACAGTCAGTATCCCGCCAATCTCGAGGTCCGACGCCCGGACTTTCGTCCCGTCGCTACGAACAAGAGCGGACCCCTTCTTCCAATTTGTCACATACAGCATCTTCTTGGGCTGAGGGCCAAGCGAGCGTATGAAGGGGAAGAGCGTTATCACTCCAAATGCCGCAACCGAAACGCCCAGCAGCTTCGCCAGAAAGCTCCGGCGCTCGATAAGGTTGCTGCCGCGCTCAAACGACTCAATGAATACTTCCCGCTCAGAGGCCGGACTTTTCAGCTCCTCGCGATCTTGAACATAGGGGCCCTGAGGAACTAAGTATTTACCCCATGCCACAATTCCAAATCCAAGACCGCCAAGGGTCACAAACAGCAAAGCCCCTTCAACCTGGGTCTGCCCCCCTTGCCAGTAAACGACTCCCAGCCCGATTGTTGCGAGGAGCGAAAGGGCGAAGCTTATTCCAACGACATTCTCAAAACGGCGTTCAGAAGTCCTTACCAGACTTTCCTGATCTAGTTCGTCAAATTCCGGAGTCGAGCTACTCAATGCGCCCGACCTCCAATCCAATAACCTGCTATCATCAGCGACCCCAAACCAATAAGAATTCCCACGAAACCTTCAGTGACAGGACCTATGTGTCCCAGACCAATTCCACCGGCATTGTTCGGATGCTGAAGGTACTGCACGTATTTAGTTATATCTGCGACCTGCTGATTGCTAAAGTTGCCAGTTCCAAATCTAGGCATGTTGCCCGGGCCTGTACGAACTGCCTCCGCGATCTGTGTCGGTGTGGCAGGATAAAGCGACGGCGCATATATCGAATCCGCAAGTGCGTCACCAACCCCGGTAATGGTGTGGCAAGCAGCACAGTTGGTTGAAAACAAGCCTTCCCCTGCGCTGATGGACGCCGCACCGAGATTGACTATGGGAATTGCGGGCCCCCCCTTTGCCAATGACGAGACATACGCGTCAATTGCAAGGGTCTGCTGCCTGGTGAATCTTGAAGGCTTGGAGGTTGCTTGAATTGTCGGATCTGCCAAAGGCATACGCCCGGTCGAAACCCAAAAATCAATAGTTGCAGCTCCGAGTCCTTGAAGATTAGGAGCGCGGCTCGAACCCTCTGCAGTGTCGCCGTGACAGCTTGAACAGTTCTCGACGAAAAGCGTCTTGCCGAGCGCGATAGTTGACGGATTCAACTTCAAATAGGTGATCGGCGCACTTCCAGATCCCCCGGTACCACCGTATGTCACTGAGTTGGCGCTACCCGAGCTCGCCGAGCCAGAGGCCGTAGAGGCGCTTGCCCCTTGTGAGAACAGCGCCATTCCGCTGATTGAAGCTCCGATTCCAAGCGCCACTGGCAACAGTACGTGCCTACCCAATTTCTTATGGATTTTCAAGGCATTATCTCCTAGTGGACCAGGAAAATGGTCGCGTAAAGAGCTATCCAAACTATGTCGACAAAGTGCCAGTAGTAGCTAATCGACTGCGTCACTGCAAGCAGGCCCGGGTCTTTGGACTTACCGGCAACCCTTATCAAAAGAAATGCCATGGCAACCAGTCCCAGAAAAACGTGCAGACCATGAATGCCGGTCATCAAAAAGAAAAGCGAACCAAATGCGTTCGTAGAGGTCGAAAACAGCACATGAGTCCATTCGTAAAGCTGGTTGCCCAAAAAGGCGAACCCCATCACCATGGTGATGACAATCCATAGGCGGGCAGATGACCGCCTATCGTGCTCAAGGTCATAGACGGCCTTTTGCATCGAAAATGAGCTAAGAACTAGAACTATCGTGAATATTCCCGACTGGAGAACATCGAGTTTGATACCACCCAATGGCCAAGGGCCAGTCGCATTCGCGCGAATTGAATAGTATGCCGCAAATAGTCCGGAGAAAAACATCAACTCCGAACCGAGCCAAACCATGGTGCCGACCCCGAGCATGGTTGGCTTGTTGAACCGTATGCCTCCTCGAACGGGCTCAACAGAAGTTGAAAGTGCCTGAGTCATGAATCCGTAAAACTACCCTTCATCCCCTATGCGCTGAATATTAAGTATTCTGCTGTAATTTTCCTATACCCTTTTTCTGCTGTAATATCAAATCAACAATAACATCCGGTACGTCTTTGTTATGCACAATAACTAAACGCTTGGTTGTTCTAGTCATTGCTACAAAGAGAGCCTGAGGGTTCAAACCAGCCGAAGAAAGCAACCGGTTTGCCCCGACAATCACCACAGAATCGAATTCCAGACCCTTTGCTTCGTGGATCGAAAGAATCGACACCGCAGCTTCCATGTAGGAGGAGAAGACCAGCCCAGCCTGCGAAAGTCGCTCTACGTAAACCGGCTTCTCATCGACGGGAACTATCACCGCCACAGTACCTGGAGCCACCCGGTCACGTTCAGCAGACACAACCTCGGCTACCGATGAAAATAACTCGTCTCTGCCAGACATAAAAATTTCTACGGCCTCGCCACTTCTGCGAATTGGCGTCGTAGGTTTTAGCTCCGGAGCAAATACCTTCAAGAGGCCTCCGGCGATATCCATGACCTCTTGCGGAGTACGATAGTTGACCTCAAGTTCTACAAGATGAACGGGATCCGACTTTTTCAACGGAGCGACAATATCGTTCCAGGTCCGCTTGCCAAACGGTGAAGTTGCCTGGGCCACGTCTCCGACCAATGTCATTGAACCGGATAAGGAATACCGGCCAATCATTCGTGCCGCCATCGGCGATAAATCCTGCGCCTCGTCCACGATAATATGCCCGTATCCGCGTCCGTCGTCGGACTCTTCATTCTTGCGCTGATAGCTTCCCAGCAGGATATTCGCTTCGTTGAGAAGAACCAGGTCCGAGCTTGACCACTGGTTGGCGTCATCTTCGAATCTGGCGGGACGGTAAAGAAGTCTGGCCTCTTCTTCGGACAGACTCTCCTTGCCCGCCAAACGGATTAGCGGCAGGTGAGAAAACAGATCGGACAAAAGGATCTGCGGAGTCAGCTTCGGCCAAATTCTTTGTACCAGAACTTGGAACTCAGGAAATCGTTTCACTTTCTGGGCCAAGTCTCTCTTGAGCTGTTTGTCGTCAATTGCCAACGAATCAGCTATATCAAGCATCTGATCATCCATCTGAGACTCCGGAACGAAACCGGCAGCGATACCGGCCTGTCTGGCGGCAAGATATTTCTCGGCAATCTTGACGGCTAGCAGGGCCTCAACAAACCTCCGCCTTTGATTATGCGTACCGCTCCTGTGCTGGGCAGCTCTAACTGCCTCAATGGTATCGCCGGAAGTGATCTTAACCACGAACGGGCCTATGGCAATTTCGGCAGTATTCTTGAGGGGTCGTTCCCGATCTCTAATGGCCTTCGCAATGAATGCAGCCATTCTCAGCTCACCTTTGAGGCGGGCCTCCGAATCGGTTTCAGCAATTCTGCCCTCGCCAAATCCCGCCAACCCGTTGATCGTTGTTATCTGCACTCCAGTCTCCCCTAATGACGGAAGCACCTGATCTATGTACCTTGCAAAAATCCGGTTTGGGGCAACCACAAGCACGCCTTGCCGCTCCAAACGCATTCTGTAGGTGTACAGCAGATAGGCGGCCCTGTGAAGAGCTACGGCGGTCTTGCCCGTGCCAGGACCCCCTTGGACCACCAGCATTCCCGACAGTGGAGACCTGATAATTTCGTCCTGCTGAGCCTGGATCGTCGAGACAATATCCGCCATCCGGCCCGTTCGAACCTTCGAAACCGCCGCAAACAAAGATCCTGGCCCAGCTAAATTGGGTTCGTCAGAATTCCATGGTCCTCCCGAGAGGCCTTCAGCGCTGAAGAACTCGTCTTCGATGGCGGATATGTCGCGATCCTCGAGGGCGAAGTGTCTCCTCCTGGTGAGTCTCATGGGGTCTTTCCCGGTGGCTCTGTAAAACGGCTCCGCGACGGGGGCCCTCCAGTCGACTACCAGAGGCTCCATGTCCTCGTCTGCAACTGCAAGCCTTCCGATATGAAAACTGGCGACCCGTCCCAGATTCGCGTCGTAGTCAATGCCGCCAAAGCTCAGCGCCTGGTCTCCAATTTCAAGTTGCTCCAGGCGTGCAAGACTATGGCGGACGATAACATCTCTCTCCGCCCTGGCTTGGTGGGTTCCTCCTCGGGGAGTGGCGAGCGCCAAGTCCATCATCTCGCGAGCGGATTTTCTCATCGTTTCCAAACGATCGTTAGCTTTGGCCAAAAACCTTCGTTCCGCAGCCAAATCCGGATTTACTGACACTTAAACCTTTTCCAAAGTTGAAAATAAAATAACTATCCAGTTTATCTTTGATCGGGCTCAGTTCCTCATCTCAAGACACCTTAAACTGATCAGCCTGGCCGTGGCGCCAAATCAAAACTTCGCAATACGATCGTTCCTGATTGCTCCTAAGCTTGCATAAGCATTGAACGAAGGGCTGGGATTTGTCCCAAAAAGTAATAAATGATCTTGTAATCAAAGCGGCGCAGGGCAAACCTACACCGACGGTTCCTGTTTGGTTTATGCGTCAGGCAGGGCGCTCGCTACCGGAATATCGAGCCGTTAGGAAGCGCGGATCAATCCTTGACACGATCAAGGATCCGCGGCTCAGCGCAGAAATCACCCTTCAGCCAGTTCAGCGATACGGCGTGGACGCTGCAATTGTCTACTCTGACATTATCGTCCCAGTATTTGCCATTGGGTTTGGAATTGAAGTGGTGGAGGGCAAGGGACCGGTGGTCCCACAACCTTTCCGAAATGATGGCGACCTCGCGCGGCTTCGCAATCTGGAACCAGAAATCGATACCAGCTATGTGCTTGAAACGATCAAGATACTTGTCGAAGAGTTGCAAGTGCCCCTTATTGGTTTCGCCGGTGCACCATTCACCGTTGCGAGCTATCTAATAGAGGGTGGCCCTAGCAGAAGTTATATCAAGACCAAGTCGCTAATGCGTTCCAACCCCGCCCTCTGGCACAAGCTGATGGAACGGCTGTCTCGACTGGCAATTGCATCCCTCGAATCTCAGATAGCCGCAGGTGCTTCCATGTACCAGCTATTTGACTCATGGGCCGGAATACTGTCCCCGTCCGAGTACCGGGTCATGGTGGCTCCTTACTCCAACGCAATATTTAGTGCGCTTGCAGAAAAAAACGTGCCGTCGGTACATTTTGGGGTTGGGACAGCGGGTCTGCTGGATCAAATGGCGCACTCCGGGGCCAGTGCCGTCGGCGTGGATGACCGCGTTAGTCTCGAAGAAGCCCATCGTCTCACCCAAGGCAAAGTCGCGCTTCAGGGTAATTTGGATCCGGTCAATATCCTGATCGGCCACGATATAGCCATTGCCGAATCGAAAAAGGTGCTGGCATCATCTGCCAAGTCGGTTGGTTACATTTTCAATCTTGGACACGGCGTTCTGCCTGATTCAGATCCCCGCATACTGAAATCAGTAGCTGATTTGGTTCATGATCAAGGTGCGGCCATTAGGGCGGCCGCGTCTCAATCCCAGTTAGGAGAGCAGTGAACAAAGTAGTCATCATAGGAGGCGGCATTTCGGGTCTTGCGTCGGCCTATTTTCTCTCAAACAAACTAGAACCCGGCAACATAACTGTTGTTGAATCAAGCGACCGTTTCGGCGGAACAATTCTAGATACCAGCTTCGGCGAGAGACGAGTCGAAACTGGACCGGATTCATTCATAACCAGGATTCCTTCAGCGCTGGAATTAATAGATGAACTGGGCCTCTCCGATCACCTGATTTCTCCCGCCACTAGCTCGGCTTATATCTACTCCCGCTCAAAGCTGCATCCCATTCCCGCTGGAACTGTATTTGGAGCCCCAAGTCACTTCCAGAGATTCCTTGGAAATTCGCTCGTATCAAGATCGGGACAGTTTAGGGCAGCCTTGGAGCTCATAATGGGCAGGGCAAAAATCGAAGGCGATACTACAGTCGGATCTTTCTGCACAAAGAGGTGGGGCCGGGAGGTGACTGAAAACCTCATCGATCCTCTGGTGGGCGGAATCCATGCCGGCAACGTCTACCAGCTTTCCTTGGCCGAATGCGCGCCACAGTATGTCGATGCCGCCCGAGCAAGCCGGTCAGTTTCCCAAGGGCTGAAACACCAGATGGCAAATTATACCTCTTCCGGAAAACCGGCCTTTTATTCATTGAACGGTGGCCTGTCCGACCTCGTTGACGCATTGGCCGGGGTTCTCAAGCAGCGCGGCGTCGTTCTGACCACCAGCTGCGCATCCAGCGAGATACTACCCCAGTCAAGTGGATACAGAATCACCACACAAGACGGTGAGCTAGACGCGGACGGCGTCATATGCGCTACCCCCGCCCACATCACCGCTTCGCTGATGCGGCCAGTGAGCGCCAAAGCATCCGAGCTGTTAGCAACGGTTGACTACGCATCGCCGATAATGACCCTACTCGCCTACCCAGACAGCGCGTTTCCGGAACCTCTCCATGGATCTGGAGTATTGATTCCACGGGCCAACCGCACCCTCTCAACGGCCATAACCTTTGCTTCCAACAAATGGCCAGGCTGGAAGACTGAAGGGGAAACAATTTTGCGGGTTTCAGCTGGACGCTTTGGAGACACCAGAGTATGGGACTTCAGCGACGAAGCCCTTGTGGCAAATCTGGAAACCGAGATGGCCGCCATACTCGGAACCCGGACCGGGTCAATTAGAAGCGAAGTCTTCAAATGGCACAAACGCATCCCGCAATTCAAGCCATTCCACGCCCAGCTAATTCAACAGATTCGAGAAAACATTCCTTCGTCGGTGGAGCTGGCAGGAGCTCCATATATTGGCGTGGGGATTCCGGCCTGCATATCGAGCGGTGCTCAAGCAGCAGACCGGCTTTACGCGAGCCTCTCTAGCCCTCGCTGACTCCTGCTGAATCGAAAGTGGCCATCTCGACGAGAGTCCGCACAGCAGACTGGATTATCGGTACGCTCAGGCATGCCCCGGTGCCCTCACCCAGTCGAAGATCCAATGTCAATATCGGTTTCAGGCCCAAATAATCAAGACTTTTTCGCGCCCCTGGTTCCTGAGACAGGTGCCCGGCAAAGAGGAAGTCCTTGACCCGGCTATTGAGCTGATAACTGACCACCGCTGCTGCGTCAGCAATTACGCCATCTAGAACTACAGGGATCCTGCGAATCGATCCAGCCAAAATAAGCCCGACCATTCCCGCGATTTCCAGTCCACCTATTGACGCCAGAACTTGCACGGGATCGCTTACATTCTCGCCTGAAAGGCGCTGATGAGCCGACTTGATGGCCTTGATCTTGAGAATCATCCGGTCGTCATCTATCCCAGTTCCCCGGCCGGTGGTCTCTTCAACTCCAGATTTGGTGAACCACGAAATCAGGGCTGCCGAAGGAGTGGTATTTCCAATGCCCATATCGCCTATCACCAAAATATCCGAGCCGGAATCAATCATTGACATCGCAACATCGAATCCCGCTTGTATTGCCATTTCGGCTTCCGATACCGACATCGCAGGCCGTTGGGCAAGGTTATCCGTCCCTGCGCGAATCTTTTTGTCGATAACACCGGCAAGCTTGGACGTGTCTCCAGCGACGCCGATGTCAATGACCGAAACCTTGGCGCCGACCTGCTTTGCGATCGCATTTATCGCAGCTCCGCCGGCAAGGAAGTTTGCAACCATTTGAGTTGTGACTTCTTGGGGCCAAGGCGTAATTCCCTCTTCAAGCACTCCGTGGTCAGAAGCAAAAATGCAAACTACCGGCGACTCTGGAACGGCCGGTGGAAATTCTTTTGAGATCGCGGAGAATTGGCATGACAGGTCCTCTAGGAACCCTAGGGCGCCAGCCGGTTTGGTCAACATCGACTGTCGTTCGACACTCTTTTTATAATTGATTTCCGAGCCGGGCTCGATGGAATTAATTGCCTCTTTGAAATTCAACTCTGGTCTCCTCGCAACCCATCAAACACCTAAATTCTGCATATGGTATTTGCCAGGATAAATCGTCAATGCCTAATCAAGCAAACTGACGAGATCAGAGTCATCCTTTTTAGCAAACAGCACTTTGTTGAAAATTATGAATTTTCCTACCCACAAGACGCCAAATGCGGCGATCGAGGCGGCGTTTACAAAGATCGCGACTTCTAAGTGGGGAAAGTGATGCGCGAGCGCAAAGCGCTCCGCCTGGGCCACTGTCCACAGCGATAAGATCAGCCCAAGAAAAGCAAGGCCCCAAAATGGAACGATTTCCTTGAACAAGTGGGACTTTCCGGTTTTACCCCACGCCCACGCCCTGTTCATGTAGTACGACGGTGCCGCTGAAACCGCTACAGCGACAAAGTTTGACATAGTGGCAGACCACAGATGAAAAACACCAAACGACAAAAACAGAATCACCTGGGAAATCAAAACCGAAACTACCGAAGCGACCGTGTACTTGAAGGCCTTTAAGGCAGTTTCCGAGCTGTCGAGCCGGGAAAGGATTGACTGGGGCACCAAGTTACGCAAAGACACTTTAATCAGCCTACCTCGTTTATCCGCAGAATTGCATAACACACACCCGGTGACATTTTCGAGAGGCGTTAAAAACTGGTAACTCTGGTTTGGCACAAGTGTGCGGCGGCCAAACCAAAGTTACCCCGACGCTAGCGTTGATCAATCGGTACGTACTTTCGCTCTGGTTCACCCGTGTAAATCTGGCGTGGACGAACAATCTTGGAATCCTGCTCGAGGAGTTCCACGTAATGTGTCAGCCAGCCTGAAACTCTCGGTATTGCAAACAGCACTGGAAACATCTCGATCGGAAAACCCATTGCCTGGTAGATCAAACCGGAGTAAAAGTCCACGTTTGGATACAGTTTCCTTGAGATAAAGTAATCATCGGAAAGGGCCACGTCCTCCAACTTCAGAGCAATATCCAATAGCGGGTTCTTCCCCGTCACATCGAATACGTCGTAGGCAACCTTCTTGATAATTCTTGCCCTCGGATCATAGTTCTTGTACACCCGGTGGCCAAAACCCTGCAGCCTGTGAGCACCCTTGCCTTCTTTGACGCTTCTTATGAATGGCTCGACATTATCAATCGAGCCAATCTCGGTCAGCATCTTAACCACTGCCTCGTTTGCGCCACCATGGCGAGGACCATACAACGCCGCGCATGCAGCCGCAGTGGAAGAGTAAGGATCAGAGTGAGCTGAGCCAGCAGTCCTCATCGCTGTCGTAGAGCAGTTCTGCTCGTGGTCGGCATGCAGAATGAACAGGATATCAATTGCGCGGACTAATGCCGGATCAGCTTCAAAATGGGGCTCTGCAATTTTCCACATCATGGAGAGGAAATTGGCGGGGAACGAAAGCTCGTTGTCGGGGTAGACGAAAGGCATGCCGACCGAGAACCTGTGGGCAGCGGCAGCTAGCGTTGGCATTTTCGCGATCAACCTGACAATCTGCTTTTCGCGAATCTCAGGATCAAAAATTTGCTTTGCGTCAGAGTAGAAGGTGGACAGGGCTGCAACCGCCGAAACCAACATGCCCATTGGGTGGGCATCGTAGTGGAATCCATCTAAAAATCTTTTTCTTACGTTTTCATGAATGAAGGTATGGTGCGTTACGTCTCGAACCCAGGCGTCATATTGCGTCGGAGTCGGAAGTTCCCCCTTTAACAAAAGATATGCCACCTCAAGGTAGGTGGAATCTTCGGCTAACTGTTCAATCGGGTAACCTCGATACCTCAGGATCCCGGCATCTCCATCGAGGTAAGTAATTGAACTCGAAGTCATTGCTGTTGTCGTCAAACCTGGGTCGTGAAACCAAACCCCAGGGAGTAGTTTTGACCACTCTGCTGAAGATACTCCACCATCCACTATTGGAATCTCGATGGACTTGCCAGATCGATTATCCGTTATCGTTATGCTTTCAGGCACGATCCCGCCTTCCTCGGCTAAATCTCAGTTCCACAAGGGCATATCACGCTCCTTGTAAAATGCTTATTAAATCTGTGGCACCTTTATTGCCACAAATACAGTTCGAATCTTAGGGGCACTGCCACTAGCAAGCAAACCCTTCGTTCATTTATCCAATTTACATTACATCTTCCGTATACTTCCAAACGCCCAAACTAATTCCCTTGAAACCGGTATACGTTCGTTTCGCGAACACCAAAGCCCAAGTTTAAATAGAGCAAGTTAGCTTCCACCCTCGAGGGCCTCGATGTCAAATCAACAGACTTGGCGCCCAAAGACTGAGCTATTTCAATTGCACGTTTAACGAGCAGCTTTGCAATTCCCCGGCCCCTTGAGTTCGAGTCCACGATTACGTCTTCTATCCAGGCCCTCATGCCCGTGGGTATTGGAAACACCACGAGGGTCAGCGTTCCAACGATTTCCATAGTCTCCAAATCCCTGGCAACTAGAAAGTTCACGCAATCGCTCTCGGTAAGCCTTTTCAGATCAGCGAGCTCGAGACGATTTGCTGAACCTGAAAGCTGAGGAACCAAATGATTGATAGCTTCTAGAACTTCTGGCGATGGCGAATCAACACGGCTTATTTCAATCAATTATTGATCAACCCCCGTACTTTCAGAACTCAAACCGACTACCAAACTGAATAAAGATC